>JAZDNE010000063.1:0-8507 GCA_043800235.1 bacterium
ACGATTAATTTTTGAGTCATAGTTTTGTTTAGATTAGTATTAAATTAATAAATTACTATCTAAACTATTATGACACAAAAATTAGCAAGGTATGACATTTCTATTTGGCTGTACTATGACATTATCATTTGGCTACGACACTATATACTTAAGCATCCTACAATATCCAAAATATTCCCCGCCTTCTTCAAATGGTCCGCTTATATTTTCCTCGTCTTTCCAATCAGAAAATTCTTTCCGCGCAAAAGTAAACATATCTGCTAATTCTTCTTCCGCCAAATTATCAATTTGACAAATTTTTCTTTCCAATGAGCCAACTTCAGCGTTGTTAAATATCTTAGCCGCCCTAACTACTTTTTGAACATAACGCTCACCGATTATTTCTTCAGATAGAGAAAGTTTATCTTTAATTGTGAGCGCGATATCAACATTGCCACTTTTGAGCCGAGAGATCATTTCTCTCTTGGCTGCGGCTTGAACCACTTCCTCGGACACGCTAAACTTATCCTTGATGGCATAGGCAGCATCAACATCGCCACTTTTGAGCCTACAGATCATTTCTCCCTTAGCTGTTGCTTGAGCCACTTCCTCGGGTACGCTAAACTTGTCCTTAATAGTATAAGCAATATCAACATCACCACCTTTGAGCCAATAAATTATTTTTTCTTTAGCTGCGGCTTGAATTTCAGCGCTTTGAATTATATCCTCGGATACACGAAATTCATCCTTAATGCGAATAGCATCGCTTGAAGAGCCTCTGTTAAGTTGAGAAATCATCACTTCTTTAGCTGCGGCTTGGACTTCCGCGCTTTGAATTACCTCCTCAGATACATGAAATTCATTCTTAATACGGATGGCATCGCTTAAAGAGTCGCCCTTGTTGAGCCAATAAATTATTTTTTCCCTAGCTAACGCTTGGACTTCCGCGCTTTGAATTACCTCCTCGGGCACATGAAATTCATCCTTAATACGGATCGCGCTATGCACATGGCCTCCTTTGAGTTGGAAAATCATCGCTTCTTTGGCTGCGGCTTGGGAAGTTTCCTCGGAGACGCTAAATGCATCTTTAATGGAAATAACATCCTTAAATTGACCTTTTACGAGCCAAAAAATCATTTCTTCTTTGGCTGCGACTTGAACTTCCACGCTTTGAATTACCTCCTCAGATACATGAAATTCCTTCTTAATGCGGATGGCATTATACCTAAAGTCGTCTCTTTTGAGCCAAAAAATCATCCCTTCCCCAGCTGCGGCTTGAACTTCCGCGCTTTGAATTACCTCCTCGGATATATGAAATTCATTTTTAATATAGTCGGCATTGTCAAGAGACCCTCTTTTGAGCCTGAAAATAATCCCTTCTTTGGCTGCGGCTTGGGAAGTTTCTTCGGGGACGCCAAATGCATCTTTAACGGAACTAGCATTCTTAAATCGACCTTCTTTGATCAAAAAAAACATCCCTTCCTTAGCTGCGGCTTGAACTTCCGCGCTTTGAATTATTTCCTCGGATACATGAAATTCATCCCTAATGTAGATAGTATCATTAAGATCCCCTCCCTTAAGTTGAAAAATCATCCCTTCTTTGGCTGCGGCTTGAACTTCCGCGCTTTGAATTACCTCCTCAGATATATGAAATCTATACTTAATGCGAATAGCATCATGCATAGAGTCTTTTTTGAGCCAATAAATTATTTTTTCTTTAACTATGGCTTGGACTTCCGCGCTTTGAATTACCTCCTCAGATATATGAAATTCATCCCTAACACAGTCGGCTTTAAAAAGAGACTCTCTTTTGAGCCAAAAAATCATCCCTTCTTTGGCTGCGGCTTGAACTTCCGCGCTTTGAATTATTTCCTCAGACATATGAAATTCATTTTTAATACAAATAGCAGCATAATAGTCGGCATTGTCAAGATTCCCCCCTTTAAGTTGAAAAATCATCCCTTCTTTGGCTGCGGCTTGAATTTCCGCGCTTTGAATTATTTCCTCGGATACATGAAATTTATCCCTAATGTAGATAGTATCATTAAGATCCCCTCCCTTAAGTTGAAAAATCATCCCTTCTTTGGCTGCGGCTTGAACCACTTCCTCGGGCACGCTAAATTTGCCCTTAATGGCATAAGCCACATCAATATCGCTATCTTTGAGCCGTTTGAGTCGAGAGATTATTTCTCCCTTAGCCGCGACGAATTCATTTTCCACAGACTCAATTTCTCTTGAATTAAATTTTTCAGACATATTTTTAATTTATTTTATTAATAGTCCTGCATATTGAGTCAATAAACTTATGGACATTACACTCTGAAAACGCGCTTAGAAACTATCAAAAATTGATGAATAGGGACTGTTGCCAAATCCTTTCGTGTTATCCTGAACGGAGCATATCGGAGTGAAGGATCCAATGGTTAAGCGAAATTAATTTTGGAATTCTTCGCCTTAGGGCTCAGAATGACAAAAAATCGGCATTCGGCGACAGTCCCGAATAACGAAGTTTTGCAGTTTAGGAAAACCGCAGATGTATCAGTGAATATGAAGAGGATTTTCCTAAACAAAAAATAAGTTATTCGCAATTTTTGCCATTTCTAATCGCGCTTTCATAATGTGATGTCCATATGTAAACTTATCCTAACATAGCAACTTTATAAATTCAAGGGATAATCATTCAATAGCTAACCGCCTCAATCTCTTTTTCAAGTTCTATCCCAAATTTTTTCTTAACTTCTTTTTCCGCCAGTTCTATCAAACCTAAAACATCTTTCGCTTTTGCTTTTCCAAGATTCACAATTATGTTGGCATGCTGTACGCTAATCATAGCATCTCCTTTTTTTTCACCTTTCAATCCGCATCGCTCAATTAACCATCCCGCGGGAATAACGCCCGTTTTTATAAACTCATTGGGAAAATCTCGCGTACAATATTCTTTCGCATAAACCGCATTTTTAAAAATACTCCCCGCGTTTGGATACCCAAGCGGCTGTTTTTCATTTCTTATTTGCGCTATATTTTTAATTTTTTCTTCAATAATTTTTCTGTCTCCTTTTTTCATTTCCAATCCAGCTGATAAAATCGCGTAATCATTTCTTTCTTTAAATAAACTTGTCCTGTATCTAAAATCACATTCTTTTTTAGATAATTTATCATAATTTTCAAATAAATTTTCCGATACCCGTCCCAATGTTTTAGTATTAACCGCTTCAACCCATCTTACAAGGTCGCTTATGGATTTTCCAAACGCTCCCGCATTTCCGCGAATAGCGCCGCCTAATGTTATTCCCGGAATGCCTGATGCCCATTCTAAACCTTCAAATGAATTCTTTCGGAAAATTTCAATAAGCGCGCTTATTTTAACTCCAGCATCAGCTAAAATTATGTTCTTTTTGACATCAACATTTTTAAAATCTAATTTTATCACCAATCCTTCAAACCCTTCGTCTGAAAAAAGCGCGTTGCTTCCCCCGCCAAGTATAAAAAATTTTTCTTCGTTATTTTTAGCCCAACTTATGCTTTCAAAAATATCCTCCCGCTTTTTTGCAATAAAAAAATATTTGGCTTTCCCGCCAATTTTAAAAGTAGTGTATTCTGATAATTTTACATCTTTTTGAATTTCTATATATAAAAAGCGCGATACGCCTATTTATAAATTACCGACTGTGTCTTCAAAATCCTTCTTCAATGTCTCATCGTCAATTGAATCTAAAATACTTCTTTCAATGCCTTTGCTTTCAAGGAGATTTCTAATTTCAACAGGAGTTAAACTTTTCAATTCATCTTTATTAAGATCCCCGCTCGCAGCCTCTTCCGAGTTTCCATTCATTATACTTGCGTATTCCCTTATCAAATCTTCATCGCTTATCTTATTTAATAATTCAGGCGAAATTCCTTGCTGAATAAGCATATTTCTCAACAAAGAAATGTCGCTTTCCGCAAAACTTTGGTCCGTCATCAGCGATGGATACATTTCTTCTATCGCCGAAGCGGTGCTGCTTGCGGAAAACCCATCGTCTAAAAATAAAGCGCAGTTTCCATTATAAGGACAATTAGGATTATTATGGCTATCTAATTCAATTTTATCATTATAACCATCAGAATCCGAATCGGCAAGATATGGACTTGTTTCATAAACATACAACTCATCATAATCAGTTAACTCGTCTTTATCGGTATCAATATTCTGCGTCAAAAAAATATCGTTATTTTGCCGCGCTTTTGTTTTATCGCCCTTAATCGAAGTAAGCGCGTTCTCATAAAATGGAGACTTTAGACTATATCTTAATTGAATTATTGCCAAGACAAGCGCGATTATGCCGAATCCTAAAAATGAAAAAAATATAATTTTCTGCTGTTTCATTTTGCCGATTTCAAAAGGTTCTTCATCATCAATTTCAAAGTTGTTGTATTTTCTAAAATTATCTTGCATATTATTATTATAGCATTTTTAATTTTTAATTCAATTTTTAATTTTTTCCGCTAATCTAATCCATTCTTCCACGCTTAAATCCTGCGCTCTCGCATTGATATTCAAATCGCATTTTCTCAAAATATTCTCTATATCTTTCATATCAATGCTTTTCCCCATTCCTTTAAAGCCATTATATAAATTATTTTTCAACATCTTTCTGCGAGCTGAAAATCCAATTCGAACTATTTGAAAAAAATTTTTCTGTTTTTCTTCATCAATAACATCCTTCTTTATATCAAATCTTATAATAGCGCTATCCACTTCAGGAACAGGAAAAAACCATTCTTTCGGCGCTTTTAAAATTATGCAAGGTTTAGAATAATATTGCGCCGAAACTGAAAGGATACTCATCTTGCCGGGCAGAGCGCAAATTCTTTCTGCCACTTCTTCTTGCAACATCAATACCATCAAATCAGGCTTATGTTTAACAGATAAAAACTTTTTTAAAAAATGTCCTGTTATGTTATAAGGCAAATTTGACACTATCTTATACTTCTTTCCAAGTTTTTCTTGTATTTGAATTTCTGATAATTTTAAAACATCTTCCATTATTATTTCCACATTCTTAAAATTTTGCAACCGTTCTTTTACAATTCCATAAAGTTTTTTATCAAGCTCGATTCCTATTACTTTCCCCGCGCGAGCGGATAGTTTTTTGGTCAAAAATCCAAATCCCGGTCCCGCTTCTAAAATTACATCCCCGCTTTTTATATCGCCGGCTAATACCGCGCTGTCAAGCGCTTCATCGCATAACAAAAAATTCTGTCCCATCGATCGCTTGGGATAAATTTCATATTTTCGGCATAGTTGTTCAATTTCTTCAATAGTCATAAATTTTAAAATGAATTTATGCGATAAATGTTTCCAATAAAAATTGCAAACTCTTGCTCTGGGAGGTCTATTTAATGGGACTGTCGCCGAATGCTCCTTTAGTCATAAATTTCCAGATTTTGAGGCATAATTTTTCAAACAAATTTTGCGGTTTAGCCTAAGCTAAGGGGTAAAAATTTTTTGGAAAATTTGACCGAAATATGGGAATTTAGGACAAAGAGGCATTCGTCGACAGTCCCTTAATACTTATCGATAATATTCCCTCGATGAAACTGTAGTCTGCAAAGTCATAGTGATTGGATTTGCGCCTGAAACATCTGTTGCGGAAATTGATATGCTTACTATTGGCTGTTTATTAGGAATCTGGCAAAATCCAGAAGGCATACACACATCTGATAAACAATCCTCGATTTGAGTTTCCGCGGCGCAAAGAGTGTATAAAAAAGGATCAATTATAGGGTTAATATAAAATTTTAAATCGGAAATTTTTATTCCCTTAGGAGTAATTGAAGCTTTTTCGCTATCTTCTATCGCGCCGTCGGCATCAAGATCAAATCCTGATATAATACAAGGACTGCTTTGATCATCAACGCATTTATCCGCCTGATTTAATCCTTTTATAAAAACTGTCTGCCTCTCTTCAGCATCCTTTAAATACAAGGAAGTTTCAGGATTATTAACCGCATCAGAATAATACGAATAATCTATGGAGCCCAATCTCACCGCCCTCGCGATAACTTCCAATGTATAACTAATATCGCTCTGTATTTTTTGATGTTCGACAATTCTTCTTTGTGTTTTATTTATAGTCATAAAAATTTCAGTAATTATTAAAGAAGAAATGCTAAAAACACCTAACACAACGACTAATTCCATAACAGTAAATCCAAAATTATTTATTTTTATATGTGATTTTATATATTTAAACATTTGAATTATCTCCAATTATAAATACTGTCTTCAACAACTAAACTATGGCTTCTGCCATGCTCTGTCCATTTTACTTCAGCTGTTATTCTAATTCCAATTTTCTCGTCTCCGCCAGAGCATATCGCGCTATTCTCAATACTCTCCTCATCCCCGTCATAACATATAGCTTTTAATGTTAAAAATCTTTTATATAATGTTTCTTTTGTTAAAGCTGGCATTTCTTCGGCTTGCGCGAATAAATTTATATAACTACCTGAAATAAATTGATAAACTTTTCCCATTTCATCCGAAATATCATCAGGGGAAAAATTTATTTCCCAATTACTATTCAAATAATCTAAAATAGGAACTCCGTCGCAATCCACGCCGCTGTATAATCCGCTGTCCCACATATTTCCCGAAAGCCAGTTGCTATCTCTTATATTATGAACAACTTCTACCGCCTCTCTCGCGAGATTTGCGGCAATAACCCTTGTTTCAGCTTCATAATGGCTGGAAATACTGGAATGGGCAAGCGACAAAACAGCTCCCAATCCTATCGTTATAATGGAAATTCCAACTATAGCCTCAAGAAGCCCCTGCCCCCAAATATTGCAAGTTATTTTTAGCATAAAATTTGCAAATTTCTAAATAAAAAAATAAAAATCACTCTATCCCTACTCTCCCTGAAATCTGGTTAATTGATATCGAAATTTGTTCATTCGTTCTATTATGCGTCAAAATAAGATTAAATATCCCCTCATTTTTAATATTGCAATCGCATGGCGAACAGGTATTATTATTTAAACATGCTCTTGCCTTTGGCGGACTAAAAACCATATCTGTTAAATCATTATTGCTATACTGATCAACCGCGATGCTCACATTAAAAAGCTGAACGGTCTTTATTAGCTCTCCCAAATCATATTTTTTATTGCCATTATTATCAGCGAATATAATATAACTATCTTCTAAAAAATTCATTCCATATCCGAAAGAAGGCATTGTTTGTCCATCCCATTCCGCTCCATTCAGAACCATATTTTGAACTTTCCTAATATCGCTTATCAAAACATTAGCGGCCATATTTAATTGAATTTTTTTCTCTCCCGCCCGAAAATTTGATACAGCAAAAACAGTCATTATAGCAAGCACGGATATAGAAACAAGCATTTCTATGATTGTGAAAGCGGATTGTTTGCTTGATAAATTTTTTTTCATTTTTAAAAATTCGAATTTATGGTTATCGTTTTTTAATTATTTCAAAAACCCCGCATACCATCTCAAAATATCCCCTCCCCATAGCATAACCGCATATGTCGCCGGAGCGAGAAATGCTCCGAAAGGAACGCAACTTTCCATTTTTTTTTTACCGAAAATAATTAAACTTATCCCTATAACAGAGCCTGCTATGTATGCGATAAATAAAGCCAGAATAGCTTTAGGCATTCCGAGCATCGCGCCCATTAAAAAACCTAACCTAATATCGCCGCCGCCTATCCATTTTCCTTTAGAAATTAAAAATTGAAAAAGAAAAAATCCGCTTATCGCGATTGCCGCGCTTAATAAATTCCAAACCGAAAATCCCAAAAATAAATTCAACGAAAAAGCGATAATAATAGACGGGATCGAAATTTTATCCAAAATAAGATACCACCGCAAATCATAAACGAATATGACAATTAAAATCGAAGTAAAAATTAAATATGACAACAATAATCCATAAGCTCCCCATTTTATAAATGGGGATACAGGAAAATTTAATTTTTTATCAGTCCAGACAATAAAAGAAATCAAAAACAATATGCCTGTCCCAAATTCCACCGCCGGATACTGCGCCGAAATTTTTATGCCGCAATGTCTGCATTTCCCTTTCAGAAAAATATAACTCAGTAATGGAATATTATCATACCATTCCAATTCATTCCCGCATTTAAGGCATTTTGATCTTCCTTTTATGAAATTACGCCCTTCGTGAATACGAAAAATAACCACATTCAAAAAACTGCCGACACAAAGACCTAAAATAAAAATCGTAATAGACATATAAATTAGAAACTATACGGAAAATCTCACAAATCTTATGACTGTCGTCATTATATCATAAAATCATCCCAAAACAAACCCACCCGCCTAATCGGCGGGTGGGAAAATAGTTTTTTAAAGGATCCCCTAAAAAAACTATGAGCAATTACCAGCGCAACTCATTCCAGCAGGTTCCGCCTTACAATCGGTTGTTGCCCCTAAACTTGTCATTGCCGCTTCCAAATCAAAACTTATGCAATAAGTGGTTCCATCTGAAACCCCATAA
>JAZDNE010000078.1:0-12563 GCA_043800235.1 bacterium
TGCGGGATCCAGAATAAATTAATTGGTATTATTTCTCTTAATTAAGCCTTTATAGATACAAATTCAAAGTCTTTAATCCTGGATTCCGTGTCAAGCACGGAATGACAAGCAGGGTACAATTTTAAATAATACCGCTATACACCATAATTTTATGTATAAACCAGCAATCGGTCTTGAAATACATGCCGAACTAAAAACAAAATCAAAGATGTTTTGCGGATGCGAAAATGGATTAGGATTAGAAAAAGAACCTAATAAACATATCTGCCCTATATGCACCGCGCAACCCGGAACGCTTCCTGTTATAAATAAACAAGCCGTAGAAAATATTATAAAAATAGGATTGGCATTAAAATCTGAAATTCAGCCTAATTTTAAATTTTTTCGAAAAAATTATTTTTATCCAGATATCCCGAAAGGATATCAAATAACATCACAAGAAGCTCCTCCTGCTAAGGGCGGATATATTGAATTGCCATCGGTTGACGGCTATTATTCCTCCTCGCGTCAAAAAGTTTTGCATGAGGGTAAAAAAGAGGCAACACATAAAATAAGAATACATCATATCCATTTAGAAGAAGATACAGGGAAAAATATACATCCCGAAGGCGCGTCTTATTCTCTAATTGATTTAAACCGAGCAGGAGTTCCGTTAATGGAACTTGTGACTGAACCTGACATAGAAAACGGGATTGAAGCAAAAGAATTTTGTCAAGAATTGCAACAGATACTAAGAACTTTAGAAGTTTCTGACGCGGATATGGAAAAAGGGCAAATGCGATGCGAAGTGAATATTTCAATAAGTAAAGATGAAAAATTAGGCGTAAAAGTTGAAATTAAAAATTTAAATTCTTTCAGAGCTGTCGAGCGCGCTATAGATTATGAGATAAAACGGCAAACTGAAATTTTAGAAAATGGAGAAAAAGTAATTCAAGAAACGCGCGGATGGGATGAAAACAATCAGAAAACATTCTCTCAAAGAAGTAAAGAGGGAGCGAAAGATTATCGATATTTCCCTGAGCCTGATCTGCCGTCGATAAAAATAAACAGTAAATGGACGCGCAAGTTAGAATGCTGTTTGCCAGAACTTCCGCAGGCAAAGCGAAAACGATTTAAAGAACAATATGGATTTAATAATGAGAACGCCGCATTATTAGCGCTTGATAAAAAATTGGCTAATTTTACGGAGCAGATAATTTCAGAGTTAAAAGCATGGCTTTTATCTCTTGAAAATATAGAAGGAACAGAAGAAGAAATCTGGAAAAATAATAAACAGCAGTTAATAAATCTCGTAAGCGGATGGCTGATAAATAAATTGTCTCCTTTCTTGCAAGAGACAGGCTCTGATTGGTCTAACTTAAAAATTACGCCAGAAAATTTCGCTGAATTCATAATCCTCATCTATCAAAATAAAATTTCAAGCGCTATTGGACAAGAAATATTAAAAGAAATGTCTTTAACTGGAAAAGATCCATCAAATATTATGGAAGAGAAAGATTTAACCCAAATCAGCGGTGGCAGCGAGTTGAATGAAATAGTTGATCGGGCAATTAAAAATAATCCTGAACAGGTTGCCCAATATAAAGCAGGAAAAGAAATGGTTCTGCAATATTTAATAGGACAGGTTATGAAAGAATCAAAGGGCAAAGCAAATCCTCAAACAGCGGGAGAGATGTTGCGGGAAAAATTAAGATAATAAAAAATTTTTGTATTTGACATTATGAACCAGCCGATTATATTTGAATACAATTCCTATAAAGTTGAACCTGAAAAGGGGGAAATAACTTTTAAATATGCGGCGAAATTCAGTACTGGCAAAGTAATGGATTTTATTGATATTGTCCAATTCCCTTTCTCAATAGAAATAAAAAATAATGACGCTAATTTAGATAAACTTCTTCAGACTCTTCATATAATATTGGGTATTAGTTATTACAAACTTTATATTCCTCCAAAAATCAAATTATCTAAACCTTTGTCGAAAGAACAGGCGGAATTTTTTAATATTGTCTATAAAAAAGGATTGGGAGAATTTTGTTATAAGAATAAAATCGATCCTGAAAGAATCGCGAAGTTTCCTATCGCAAAATTTAAAAAACAGCCTATTTTTCACATTCATGCCATCGAAAAATCTCCCTTGCCCCCCCTTTATAAAAGGGGGGAATCAAGCCCGATACTGTTAGGAATTGCCGGCGGCAAAGATTCGATTGTCGCGGGAGAATTATTAATGTCCGCGGGCGAAAAAATCACTGGTTTTATTGTTGATACAAATGAAAATATGGAAATTCCCGAAAAAATCTCTAAAATAATGGGGATAAAAACATTAAAAATCAGGCATATTCTTGATGAAAAAATATATCAAAATTTGCCGGATACTTATAAGGGACATATCCCTTTTTCCGCTATAGTCGGGGCATTAGGATTATTAGCGGCGTATCTCTGCGATTATCAATATGTCGCGGTCGCGAATGAATATAGCGCGAATTTCGGCAATCTTAGATACAAAGGAATGAAAGTGAACCATCAATGGAGCAAGACTTCGGAATTTGAAGAATTATTTCAAAAATATATAAAAAAATTTATTTCCGATGATATAAAATACTTCTCATTATTGCGTCCGTTTTATGAAATCCGCGTAGTTGAAATGTTCTCAAAATATAAAAAATATTTTCCTTATTTTACAAGCTGCAATGAGAATTTTAAACGAAGGAATATATCCGCTCCTTTGCCTGAGGGATTAGAGAATAATTTTTGGTGCGGGAAATGCCCCAAATGCGTTTTTGTCTTTACAATATTATCAGCCTTTTTGCCAAAATCAGAATTAGTTCGTATTTTTGGAAAAAATTTATACGATGAAAAAAATTTAGCGCCTATTTTTAAGGATTTATTAGGTTTAGGAAAATTAAAGCCTTTCGATTGTGTGGGAACATTTGAAGAAATGCGCATGGCGTTTATTAAAGCAAGCGAAAAGTATAAAAATGCGGTTATTGTAAAAAATTTATCAACAAAAATTCCTATCTTTAATAAGGAGGGATTAGGGGATGTCCTTAAAACTCAAATAGCTCCAAATTTGCCGGAAAGATTTAAACTTTTAGGGATCAAAAACGCGCTTATTTTAGGATATGGCAAAGAAGGTAAAACCGTCGAAAAATATTTAAAACTTAAATATCAGGATATTAAAATAAGCATCGCGGATAAAAAAAATGACGCTCGTTATTTAGAGAAACAGAAAGATTATGATTTAGCAATAAAAACTCCGGGAATTCCTAAAGAAAAAGTATTTAGACCACACACCACTGCAACAAATATATTTTTCGCTAATCTTAAAAGCGGATCATACGATTCCTTTAATCCCACCACAACAATAAAAGCGGGGCAAGCAATTGGAAGACGCATTTTTGTTCCACAACTTCGCCCAATAACAGTCGGCATTACAGGCAGCAAGGGTAAAAGTACGACATCCTCGTTAATTTACGCCATTCTAAAAGAAGCCGGTTTCAATGTAGAACTGATCGGAAACATAGGAAACCCTATGTTGGAATCTTTAATGAAACCGATAAAAAAAGATGCAATTTTCGTGATAGAACTTTCCAGTTATCAGCTTGATGACATTAAATTTTCACCCGATATTGCTGTGGCGCTTAATTTATTTCCGGAGCATATGAATTATCATAATGGCGTAAAAAATTATTACGAAGCTAAAAAAAATATTATCAACTTCCAGGATAAAAACGGCATATTTATTTATAACGGTAAAAATAAAATTTTGAATAATTGGGCAAAAAAAATGAATAGTAAATTTATAGATTTTTCCCAATTTCATTCTGCCAATGCAGTATTATCTCATACATTGCTCATTGGCGATCATAATCTTGAAAATATTAAAGCCGCGGCAACTGTCGCAAAACTATTTAATATTTCTGATAAAATAATTGAAAAAGCGGTAAAAAATTTTAAACCTCTTCCCCATCGGCTTGAATTTGTCGGAGAATTTAAAGGAATAAAATTTTACGACGACTCGATTTCCACAACTCCTGAATCAGCAATCGCCGCGATAAAAGCATTAAATAACTCTCGTAAGGGCGCCAGAGACGCGAATAGTCGCGTTTTAGCATCGTTGCGTATTTCTACAATCCTTCTCGGAGGCGAGGATCGCGGATATAATTTTAAAAATCTTGAAAAAATTATAAAAAAATACAAAATAAAAAATATTGTTTTATTTCCAGATACGGGTAAACGAATTTTTTCATCAAAAAAAGACCGTAAAGGTCTTAATATCATGGAAACATCGTCAATGAATGAAGCTATAAATTTTGCGTATAAAAACAGTCCTAAAAATTCCATTTGTCTTCTCTCGCCAGCTTCTCCGAGTTATAATTTATGGAAAAATTTCGAAGAAAGAGGGGATGAGTTTAAAAAATTGGTAAAAAAATTATCTTAAAAATTTTTTTATTAAATTTTTAGCTTCATTATAATGAGATATCCATTTAATTCTTTTATCCCGCTTAAACCATGTCATTTGCCTCTTGGCAAATTGGCGCGTCGCGATTTTTAACAAATTTACCATTTCGTTATATCCCAATTTATCTTGCAGATACTCCGCAATAAATTTATATTCTAAACCAAAAGATTCTAATCGTTTCCAAGAAGTTCCTTCTTTATGAAGTCTTACAACTTCTTCAACCATTTTTTCTTTTTTTAATCTTATATCAATTCTTTGATCAATTTTAGTGTTCAGTGATTCCCTATATCCAACTTCGAGTGGATAAATCGAAGTATTATTCGGCAATACTCCTAATAATAAACAATCATACTTCGATTCTTTTTTCTGTTCCGCCCATAATTTTGTAATCGGATTTTTACATTTTTCCATTATCTCAATATATCTTATCATCCTTCTTTTATTATTTTGTATCATTTCATCTTTTAACGCAGGATCCATTTCTTTTAATTTTAGGAGCAATTCCTCGTGTTTCCATTTTTCTAATTTTCCTCTTAGTTTTATATTTGGTTTGACAGGGGCAAGAGGCATCCCATCAACAACTGCTTGTATGTATAATCCAGTTCCGCCAGTTAAAATTGGTGTTTTTTCTCGCGCGATAATATCATCAATCGCTTCATAAGCCAACTTCTGATATTTTGCCAAAGAAAATTGAGTTTTGGGAGATACAATATCAATTAAATGGTAAGGTGTGTATATTTTATATTCACCCAAATCTTTACCAGTCCCAATATCCATCCCTCGATAAACCTGTCTTGAATCAGCCGAAACTATCTCACCATTGAATTCAACGGCTAATTTTACGGCTAATTTGGTTTTGCCTGAAGCAGTCGGACCAAGAATGACTATTATTTTTTTCTTTTTAAAATGAGGATCATTCGACATTTCTTATTTATCAGAAAGCGGGCAAATATTTGCCCGCTTCTATATTTTTATAAAAGGATTTTTTTCTTCAAAAATAATTTTGGGGATTTCATTATTTATATATTCTTCTGGAATATTATATTTCATACTGTACAAAACCGTAATCGGACAAAATAAAGCTTTGCTAAAATCTAATCCTAATTTTTCGCACACTTCTTTAATCTCTCTTTCAGAGTCGGCTTCTACTTCCATAAAAGGCTCAAGAAACGGCCATTCGTCAATAGTTATTTCCGCCTTATCTAATTTCCATAATTCTCTTTTAGTTTCTTGATATGATTTTTGCTTAAAACCAAGACTTTCTAAAAAATTAACCGCGGTCGCAAAATTATCAACTTCCATGCATATTTCCTGCTGGTTTTCTATACTCGGACCATCATTTCTCTTAAGCGACATCGTTATCTTATCTCCTTCATCACGAACTCTTAACCAACTATTTGGAACAATATTATCAGGAACATAAAAATTAATTCTTCTTTGAAAATATTCAGGACGAATTAATTTAGCGTCTGCATTTTTTAACATTTCACGGGCATTATTTTTGCTAATATCTGGAAAAGTCGCTTCAAATTCGATTTGCATATGAAATTTATTTATTTTTTTCTAAAATTTCCTCCTTGTATTTATCGAATGCTTTTTTTATCTCATCCCATGCTTCTTTTTTATCATGCCATCCTTCCACTTCCACTTTTTTATTTTCTAATCTTTTATATTCGCTAAAGAAATGAGAAATTTCTTTATATAGATGCTCTGGCAAATCATCTTTAGATTTTATATGCGCGAAACGAGGATCTCCGACCGCTACTCCGATAATTTTTGTATCTTTCTCTCCCTGATCTATCATATTAAATAACGCGATTGGTCTTATTTTTACCACTGTTCCTACAAAAAAAGAAGTTGAACCTACCACCAAAGCGTCCAAATGATCGCCGTCTTCAGAGCGAGTTTCAGGGATAAAACCATAATCAGTCGGATAAAACATAGGCGAGTGCAATACCCTGTCTAATTTTATAATATCCATTTCCTCGTCATATTCGTATTTATTTTGACTGCCCTTTGGGATTTCAATCACGACATTTAACTCTTTTGGAAAATTTTCTCCAATTTTTAAATTTTTAATACTCATAAAATAAATTTCATACATTTATTACTATCAATGTTCTGCTTTCCACAGATCACGGATAAATATTAAAATCTTGTATGCTGTGGACATCGCGCTCTATAAACTGCCAAAATTGCGAATAACTTGTTTTTCGTTTAGAAAAATTTTTTATGTATCTACTGATACATCTGCGGTTTTCCTAAACTTGCAAAAATTCGTTACTCATCAATTTTTGATAGTTTCTAAGCGCGTTTTCAGAGCGCGATGTCCACAAATTATAACTTTTTAATTTCATTTTTACCTACATATTTTTGCAAAACATCAGGCACGCGAATGGAGCCGTCGGCTTGTTGATAATTTTCTATAATCGGAATTAAAATACGCGGGGATGCTATCACTGTATTATTTAAAGTATGGACGAATTTTTTCTCGCCATTATCATCTTCATACTTTATATTTAATCTGCGGGATTGCCAATCACCTAAATTTGAACAAGAATGAGTTTCTCCGTAATTATTTCTGCTTGGCATCCATGTTTCAATATCGTCCATTCTATATTTTCCCGCGCCCATATCTCCTGTGCAAGTTTGGATAACCCTATAAGGCAATTTTAAATCTTGTAAAATTTCTTCGGCAATGCCGCGTATTTCTTCAAAATATTTCATTGAGATCTCGTAATTATTTTCGCAAAGGACAACTTGCTCGACTTTCATAAATTCATGTATTCTGTAAAGCCCTTTTGTATCTTTTCCATAGCTTCCTACTTCGCTTCTAAAACATGAAGAAAATCCGCATATTTTTATGGGCAAATCTTTTTTCTCTATCAATTCTTTTGTATAATACGCGAGGAGCGCTGGTTCTGATGTCCCCGCTAAAAAAATAGGATCTTTTATATTCTCACCGCTTTCCATTTTCCCTGGATTTGCCACCTGAAATACTTCTTCTCGCCCAAATGGAAAATGTCCGCTTCCATATAGAGCGGCTTCCTTAATCAATACAGGGTTAATCATTGGAATAAATCCTTTTTCTACCATCTTTTGCATAGCGTACATCATAATTCCAATTTGCATCAAAGTAGCTTCGTTTTTTAAAAAATATCCTCTAAAGCCATGCGTTTTTACACCTTTTTCTAAATCTATAATATTTAAACTTTTTCCGAGTTCAATATGATCTTTTATCTCAAAATCAAATTTTCTTGGTTCGCCCCATCTTTTAATTTCTATATTTTCTTCGCTTGTTTTTCCTATGGGAGTATCTTCTGAAGGAATTTGAGGAACTAAATACATTAAATTTAGATAATTTTTGTCTATTTCCCTGTATTCTTCTTCAAATTTTGCTATTTTTTCTTTTAATTCCCTTCCTTTAGTTATTATATTTTGATCAGGCTTCCCGTTAGATTTTTTTATTCTATCAGATATTTCATTGCGTGTTTGCCGCAAAGAATCGATTTCTTGCTGTAATTTTCTTCGCTCGTCATCAATTTCCAATAATTCATCTAAATCAAGTCTAATATTTTTATTTTTAATCGCCTCCTTGACTTTTTTTTGATTGTCATGAATAAATTTTATGTCTAACATAGTAGTTTTAGTCGTAAGTTATAAAGTTTATAAAAGCAGATTTTAAAATATCTTCCGGAAAAAATCTATAAACATAGATTTATTATTTATTATATCTTTATAGGTGATTGCCACGATTAGAAGCATTAAAATGAAAAACCCTATATTATGTATTAAAGCTTCCAATTTTTCATCTACAGCTTTCCCTCTAATTTTTTCTAAAATCAAGAAAAAAATTCGTCCGCCATCTAAAGCAGGAAAAGGCATAAGATTTATAATGCCTAAATTTATGGAAAGCAACGCAATAAATTGTAACAAATAAATAAAACCAAGATTAGCGATTTGCCCCGTCATAGATGCTATTCCAATAGGTCCTGTGAAATCCACTGTAACCTTCTGTATAACTATTAAATTTTTTATAAGTTCATAAAAGGCTTTCAAAATTTCTTTGGTCAAAAAAAATGTTGTTTCAAAACCTTTATATGTCGCGATATGAAAAGGATAGCTTATTATGGCGACTTTTGAAAGACTCACTCCAACCATATACTTCTGCCATTCTTCTATTTCAATTGCGTCTTTATTTTCAAAATACCGCGCTTCTAACTCTCGAATTATAATTTCTTCTCCTCTTATTATTTCAAAAACCATTTTACCATCGCTATGTTCATTTATATATTCCTGAATATCCTTAACCTCCGCAAATATTTTTCCATCTATGCTTTTAATAATGTCGCCTTCCATAATACCTGACTCTTCAGCCGAAGAATTTTTTAAAACATTTACAATTTGAATCTTTTCATCTCTAATTTTAGCGTATTTCCCCATATTCCCATTTAACATCTGAGGCGATCCTATCATAAAACCAAAACTTAAAACAATCGCCGCAAGCAAAAAGTTCATACCTACTCCACTGGCAAGAATTAATGACTTTTGCCAATTTTTTTTGCGCGCAAAGCTATCTTCGTCCTTTTTTTCGCTTCCATCCTCGCCTTTTAGCTTCACAAATCCTCCTATCGGTATCCAATTAATCGAGTACTTTGTCCCATTTTTAATTTTACTCCATATTCTCGGCGGAAATCCCAGCGCGAATTCCTCAACGCGCACCCCAAATTTTTTTGCGGCGATAAAATGCCCAAATTCATGGACAAAAACAAGAATACCTAAAATTAAAATAAAAATTAAAATAGTTGATAACATATAATTGATACTAACAAAAACATCAGCTTATGTCAAAATTTAATTTTTTAAATAATTTTCATAACTTTGAAATTTTTTAAAAAAATTTCATTCCCCGTTCAATAAGTCATTAATTTTTCTTTTCCACTCATCCTCAAAAACAACCTCAAATTTTATATCTCTATTCTTTAAAACCAGCTCTAATTCATCAATATTTTTCTTCTTTGCGTATTTATTGCAAATATCAAGCATAGATTCTTTATATTCCGTATCATCATTTTTCGCTAAATGGATGCCCTTTGTTTCCACAACGAAAACTTTATCAATTTTATTGTTTTTATCCTCGTTTTTTCTGGTGAAAATAAAATCTGGATATATCTTTTGCTTTCGCCATCCTTGAATCGCGTAATCATGCCGCGCGATATTTCTATACCAGAAAAATAAACGATTTTGATCTTCAAGATACCATGCCACGGCTTTTTCTGTTTCGTTAAAATTATCATCCTCCATAAAATCAAATAAACTCTTTTGCAACATTTGCCCATCCGCGCGACTTAAACTTCGCGAATTTGGCTTAATAACTATTTTTTTAGGAAACTGAAACCCAAAATCCTTGCCTATAACCACGAATCTTAAAATTTCCTCTTCAAGTAATTGCTGAAAAATTTCTTTTGACATTCTGTCTTTTTCTTTTGCAAGATGTTTTCTTAATTCTTCAATAATAAATACAAAATTATTTATAACCATCGCCCTATCATACTTTTTCAATAATTGAGAAATAACATCTTCTCCTAATTTATGGGCAATCCAAGGATTAGGAACAATGTCTATAAGATGGCGCGCTAAAAAAACAGAGTCAAGCTCTAAACCGCCGTCTTTTAATTTTTCAAATTCTTTAGTTTTAATTATCTCATTTTTATCTTCTGATAAACTAACCGCAACTTCAATATTTTTTTCGTCTTCCGAAGAAAGTTCAAGAGAAAAAATCGGATCTAAAATCGCCTCGTCCCATTTAATTCTGCTTGAAATATCCATATCATAATTTACGCGCCTTAACATTCCATTGCTTTTAATAACAAATACAGGTAAAACAACTTCGCGGGCAGCCGATTTAAACTTATCCCTTACTTCAAAACTCCTTTCTTTTCCGCTGATATTTTCTTTTTCCGCGTCTTCATCAGTTATAATCCTGCTTGCTAAATCGCCCAATCCCTCGCCTTCAAATCCTTTCCTGATATTTGCCAATAAATTAACTGTCTTTTGCTGAAAAGTAAAAACATAACTTTCATCTAGTTCTTTTATTTTTGTTTTTTTAGCATTAGGCTGGCGCAAAATTCTTCCCACAAGCTGGGTTAGCGCGTTTTTTGACGCGGGATTAGTAAGAGTGGTTAAAATATAAGCAAACGGACAATCCCATCCTTCTTGCAGAGCTTGCTTAGTAATTATATATCTTATCGGGCATTCCTTGCTTAATAAATCAATGCCTTTTATTTCCTTCAACTCCGCAGAAGTTACTGCTACCTGCTCGGGTAAAATTCCCGCTGTTTTTATTAAATACTCGCGAACATCTTCAGAATGAATAAACTTGCTCATTCTTTGCTCTTTTCCAGTCCGTTCAACTTGAATTAAACAAATCGGACGGATATAAATTTCCGTGTTAGCTTCATATTTTATTGCCACTTTTTCTAAAAAATTCCTCTTTTCTATGCTTGAAAGAAGCGTATTTTTCCAGTCAGGATTTGCTTTATTTATAATATGCAGATCTAATTTTATCATTTCTTCCCTGTTTAGCTCCGCGCCGAAAATATTAACAAGAATATTGCTTTGCGCTGATGGCGTCGCGGAAAGTTCTAAAATAATGGAAGGATTAAAATCCCTTAAAGTTTCTTGGGCTATTTCGCTATATGCTTTATGCCCTTCGTCTAAAATGATAACAGGCGACAGCAATCGCAAGGTATTTCCTAAAGATGTCTTTATCTGCTTTCCCCAAAATCCATTTTCATCGCTGAAAGTATCTAAATTTTTAATTTTTTTTAGCAAATTTTCATTTCCTGCTCTATCATCTTCCGACGGAAAAAAACTTTGAAATCCGCCGTTATCTTTAAATATTCTTAATGTTTCTTTTGTCTTTCGCGACGCGGAAGGAAGCATCAACATTAAAACAACTAAATTTTCCTTAATATCATTTGGCGCAAAGCGATCTGTTTTTTCTAAAATAAGGGTCTTGCCACCGCTTGCGATATCCAAATGCTGGCGGTATGGATGAGCGCGATCGTTTAAACATTCTATTGTCTGATTATAAATTTGGTTAGTTGGAACGATCCAAAGTATTAATCCAGCGCGCTTTTTACGATAAGATGTATTTATTAAATCAATCGCCTTTACAGCAAGTAAAGTTTTGCCTCCGCCAGTTGGAATTTTTAAACAAAAATTCGGCAATGGTTCGCCTAAACCGTTTTTACGAGAATGGTAAGTCGAATTTTTTTCTCTCGTTGCAGGAACGAGGCAATGCCTCGTTCTTCCAGCCTGTTCAAATATTTTTTCCCACGCTTTTTCCGGAAAATCTATCTCAAAATCAGGATTATCAACCGCCTTTTTCTTCCACTCCGAAAGAAGGTCTAAATATTCTTTAACCTCTGATAAAGCTTTAATTTGGTAATCTTTTAGTTCCATTTTATTGCTTGTGGATAATTTTATTGATTTTTTTAAAATTTTATGCTATTCTAATTATGGAATTGCTTCCAGCTCAAACTGCGGCATTTATGTCGCTTTCCCGCTTTAAGCGGGATCAGAGCTGGAAGTTTTATTTTGGCCAAATTTGCACATACATTTCTCGCGCTTTAATTATATTTCTAAAATTATTTCTATTTTCCTTTTTTTCATTTAAACTTCGATTAACCGCACCCGCTACCATATCCACTAATTGCAGCAAATTATTACCCTTAGAATCCTGCATTTTAACTTTTTTAATACAATTTTTGTTATTGTTATTAACTTTACTTTTTAGGTATTGTGAAAGCTGATATTTGAAAAGTTTTCGCCCTGATTCATCAATAATCACAGTCGCCCCCTCTAATTTTTCCTTAGCATTTTCAAACAATAATCCGCAAGCATATTTATAAAATGATTCTTTATTCTTAAATCCTTCGCCGAACAATTTTAATTTGTTTATAACAATGCCATAATAAAAAAACTGATATGGCAATACTGCGTGAAAAAAAATGTCGCGCACCCTATCGGAATTTTTATAAAAATGAAATTCGAAATTATCTCTTACATGTAATTCTTTCCTCAACAAACTAATGCG
>JAZDNE010000110.1:0-2520 GCA_043800235.1 bacterium
GACAAAATGTTACTCATAATAGATTAGAAAAAGATTTTTCTGTTTTGATAAAAGACTGTATGAAATTTTTAAAGAAAACTGATTTTAGTTCAATAAAATTTAAAAAATTGTTTAAGAAAATTTAGAATAGTACCACTATATTAGCGAAAAAATTTGTGAAAAATTTACCAAAATTTGGAAATTGCAGTAAAAGCTTATTAAGCAACAAGTCTATTACATAATATGATTCTCACTTACATTTTATTTTTTGTCGGTTTCGGCGCACTCATTAAGGGTGCGGATTTTTTGGTTGACGGCACCTCTTCTTTGGCGAAGCGGATTGGTGTTTCCTCGCTCGTGATTGGGCTTACCATAGTTGCGTTTGGCACCTCCACTCCGGAATTGATTGTTAATATTCTTGCGAGCATCAATGGCAATACGGATATTGCGATTGGCAACATTTTAGGAAGCAACATTGCCAACATTCTGCTTATTTTAGGAATTTCCGCCGTGATCTATCCCTTGGCGGTCAAAAAAGTAACAGTACAAAAAGAAATTCCTTTTGCCTTTTTGGCGGTGATTGTGCTTGCGTTTATGGCGAATGATGCGTGGATTGATAACAGCCCATTTTCAGCGCTTACTCGAATTGACGGCCTTATCTTAATCTCTTTCTTCATCATTTTCCTTTATTATATATTTGGCATTAGCAAAGCCGAACCTGCTCGCCTCGCTGAAGCTCCGGCGAAACGGGCCGACGCGGTTGAAACAACGCCTCGCGCGTATTCATTGTTGCGATCTTGGCTTATGATTGGCGGTGGTCTGGTGGGATTAGTGGTAGGCGGTAAATGGATTGTGGACGGCGCGGTGGCTTTCGCGACCGGATTAGGGGTCAGCGAAGCGTTGATTGGCTTGACTGTTGTTGCTGTGGGCACCTCTCTTCCAGAACTCGCGACCTCGGCAGTGGCTGCCTATAAAAAAGATGTTGATATTGCCGTGGGAAATATCGTCGGGTCAAACATTTTCAATATTTTTTGGATTTTAGGCGTAAGCGCCATAATACGACCGTTGCCTTTTTCTCCAGTGCTCGCGAGCGATGTTTTAGTGACTGTTCTTGCCACGCTTCTTTTGTTCATGGCCTTGTTTGTTGGCAAGCGGCACATTCTTGAACGGTGGCAAGGGGTTTGTTTTATCGCGCTCTACGTCGGCTATGTTGTTTATTTAGTCTTTCGCGGTTAATAGAGTTATGCCTTTACGGCATGTAATTATATTTATGTTAGAAAAACTTTTACAAGTTACGGGTTAATATTGGTATGAAAGTGAAACGCCTAAATTTTGACTTTTTTGACTTTGTCCGTTAAATTGATAGACTACTAAATATTATTATTAATCTATCAATCACATGAACAAAGAAAAAACAATCAAACTAAGAAAGAAAATTAATGAAATGTATTTTAAAAAAAGATTTCAAAAAGGCAAATAATCAAACAAGAAAAATTGTCTTCAAAATTCGTGGTTCACTGGACGCAATCGCCCGACCAAAATTTTAAAGAAGACAACCGTGGCTGGCAAAAAGGCAAAGTAAGAACGCATACAGACAACGAAAAACAATTAATTAAAACAGTTAGAAATGAATTGGCGGATTCGGAAAAAGAATCATACATCGGACCAAAAGCGATTTTAAAACACATCAACAAAAACAAATTTAAATACGAAAACAAGAAAGATGTAAATATCAATTCAATTAACAGCTCATTTATAATCAGCGCGTTAAAAGAATTGGGATTGTCCAAGTCGCACAAAAAAAGAATGAAAGGCTGTTCGGAATATCAGCATTATCCAAAAATATTAATTAATCAGATTGGAAAATTGATTTTGGAAATTGATTTTATTCAACGATTTATCAAGGGACAGACCAAGCCGATACATTTCATAGGTTTTTCCTGCAAAACGTTGAAATTCAGGCAATATAAGCGCATTTCAGGACAAACTAACATCAATGCCAGAAAAGAATTGAAGTGGTTTTTCAACAATTTATTCCTGCCAAATGCAACAAAGATGGATAATGATTCGGCGTTTATCGGCAGCAACTCGGCCAAAAGGACAATCAGTAAGACTGTAAAATATTTGTTCGATAAAAAGATTATTCCGATTTTCACCAATCCACGCAGTCCGTGGAATAATGGATCGGTCGAAGGTTCTAACTCGGTCTTTGCTAAAAACTTCTGGAATAAGTTCGAATTCAAATCAACAGAAGACATTGATGCGAAATTAAAATTGTTCAATCAATCTAGCTTGGAATATTCTGATTACGAACAAAATAAATTCGAGAATGAAAAAGGAAGTTTTATTCCGCAAATTTATTTTATCCGCAAGGTTTATGAAAATCAACTGAAAAATGGCAAAGGCGAAATCAATGTGCTGAATGAAAAAATCGAACTGCCTGGCGAATATATCAATTTATATACTTTATCAGAATGGAATTTGAAAACTGGGATTCTGAATGTTTATTTTGAAAATGAGGGAAAGAAAATTTTAATCAAA
>JAZDNE010000029.1:0-7478 GCA_043800235.1 bacterium
CATTGGCGCGCTAACAGAGATTCCCTCCGCCGTCCTGTAATAATATCGAAATTCCTCGTTATGTTCGCGCGTAGCTTAATCGCAACTATTCAGACGCCATAGAAAATGTTTGGTGTTAACGGAAAATATTGCCTTCGTAAAATTTAATTTTTATGTTGGAATGTTGAAAACAACCTGAGTAGTTGCTTTAATTATTCATAATCTGATAATAGCTAATCTATCAAGACCAGCAAGGTCTTTTTTTATTTGCAGAGACGCATTTGGGAAATATTTTTTTGTTAAATTTTTAATTGGTTCTTTTTGAGAAGGATCAATCTCGCATAAAATTATTCCGTCCCAAAGATTAGAGCTTATCGTTTTTTCGCTCTGAGACACGGCAAAAAATCGTAAATTTTTTGCCTCTCTAAATAATTTTTTATAATATTTCAATCCGTCTTTCCCCGCAATCAAAGCATTTTTTGGTTCATACATTCTAATATCTTTTGAGCATTTATTATAAATTTCTTCCGATAAATACGGCAAATTTGCGGTTATGAAAATAATTTTTTTATGTTTTAGCGTTTGAATTTTCGACAGTTTAATATTGACGCTGAAATTTTCCAGCATATCGCCTTTAAAAAAATTTATATATTTAGCGGCTTTATTCATTTTTGCGTTATCTCTCGCTATGTCTAAAGTTTTTTTTGATATATCGCCAGCGCATAAGCGAATTTTTGAATTGATATAACGATACCCATAAATATGTTCTAAACTTTTTGCGATGGCTATCGGAATGCATCCTGATCCAGCGCCAACATCAAATAATAAAATGTCAGATTTTTTTTTATCTTCCTCAATAATTTTTAAAACTTCATCAACAATCAATTCAGTTTCAGATCTGGGAATAAGAGTATTTTTATTAACCTTAAAATTTAATCCATAAAATTCTTTTTTTCCGACGATGTAAGCTACTGGCTCATGCTTTATCCTTCTTTCTATAAATTTTTTAAATTTAAACGCTTTATCCTGCGAAACTATTTTTTCAGGATGAGCGCGCAAATACTCCATATTTTTGCCAATTACAGATGACAAAATAACCTCTGCATCTAATTCAGGGGATAAAGACACTTCTTTTAATCCTAAAAAAGCCCATTCTAACAATATTTTTATAGCGCGGGGGTTGACAATTTTGTTATTTTTTGATAACATAATATGTTTTGTTCTCTTGTTGCGGATCTGTTCAATTCAATTCCAATTCACAAAGAAGGAGGAATTAATATGCGTGCGAACTTGTTGCCCAAAAAAATCTTAATAATTGACCAATTGGAATTTGGGAAAAGATTGGATGAAGAGACGAAACAAAGCAACCTTGGAAGTTTTTTTGAAATTTTCTCAGCCTCTTCTTTAAGAGAAGCGAGAAAAATTTTAAAAAAAGGAGGTATAAGTATGGTTTTAACTTCAATGTTTATGGATGGAAGAAACATTGAAGGTTTTATTTCTGATTTAAAAAAACAAGGGGAATGCGCGATTTTCATTCAACTTTATGATAGACCTGAATTTAAAGGTTTATTTAATGAAAGTTGTGGCATTTCTTGGGAAAGAAATATTGCTTCTTTAATTAAACATATCAAAGAAGCAATAGGGGTTTATTAAAAATTTCAACGAGTGAGCGTCAATTCCGACCTCACTCGTTTTATTATTTCCGTTAATTGTTTTTCCGCGCGTAAATGAACTCCATGACCTGTATTTTTTATAATATGCAGATTTGAATTTTTAATTTTTTCATTCATTGATCTTCCATCAGCAAGCGGAGTGTATTTATCTTTTTCGCCCCATATAATCTCTGTGTGAATTTTTATTTTTTCTAAATATGAACATAAATCCTCATTTATAATATTTTGAAAAGTTTTTTTCATTATCTCATCTTTGCAGTTATAATAATCTTGCCCATTGATTAGTTTATAAAAAATTTTCCTTATTGCAGGAGCGAAATTTTTATTTGTTTCCGCTGGCATAGCTTGCAAAATTTTTTTTCCCGCGTTCGCAAATATTTTCGCAATTTTTTGTTTTATTGTCGCTTGATGTTTAATCCCGGCCGCGTCGCATAAAAAAATGCTTTCAATCCAATTATAATTTTTCGCGGCAAGTTTTATCGCGACTCGCCCGCCGAAAGAATGCGCTATTATATTCATCCCGCTTATTTTATGCATATCATTCAATATTATTTTTTTCGCAAATTCTTCAACCATCTCAACATAATCATCAATTACCCAAGCTTCTTTTAAAGCTTCGCTTTTCCCAAAAAATGGAAAATCTAAACAATAAATCTCATATTCTTTTTTTAAAATTTCACAAACTTTAATCCATGAATCAGAACTTCCGTTCCATCCATGCAAAATTAAAAAAATTGGCTTCCCATGTTCGCCAAAAATTTTATAATTTATTTTTATATTTTTTATTACTGTCTTTTTTTCTGTCATATTTCTTCAGCCAATTCCAAATTTTTTTCTAATATTTCGCCAGAAAATTTTTGTTGCAACGCTTTTTTTACGGACATAAGCGTAATAATCCCAGTATTTTTAGCTAATTTTAAAGTCATTAAAGTATTAACAATCGATTTGCCTAAAATTTTTAAAGCGACGGCTGATCCGTCAATTGCTATTACTTTAAAATTTACGCCGTCTTTTTTTAGAAAAAAAGTTTTATCATCGCAATTTTCCGCAGAGTAAATTTCGCCAATCCCGTTGAAAATTTCTTTCAAATTTTTTCCAGTATTGATTAAAATTATCCCATTATTTTTAAGTCCTTTTAAAACATCGACCGTCCCCAATAGGCTCGCGTCTTGAATAATAACAATATTAGGTTTGATAATTTGTTCCCGCAAATTTATAAATTTATCATCAATCCGCGCGTATGCTTCAATAGGCGCCCCCCGTCGCTCAACGCCAAAATATGGAAAGGCTTGCGAGAATTTTCCATCAAAAAAAGCGGCAATGGCTATCAATTCAGCGCCAGTCACAACGCCTTGTCCGCCACGACCATGTAATCTTATTTCTATCATAGTTTTATTATACCGTATAACTGCTTTATTTGCAAATTATTAGTATGTTTAATTTTTATATTTTTTGTGATATAATTTAATGGATATGACCGTCGCTGAATGCTTTTTTGATTATAAATTTTCAAATTTTGACACTATAATTTTTTGGAAAATTTGACCGAAATATGGGAATTTAGGAAAAAGAGATATTCGGCGACACTCAACTAATATATGGATTACAATAAATTAAGTCTTGAGGCGCATAAAAAATATAATGGGAAATTATCTATCAATTCGAAAATGCCACTGAAAAATAAGGATGATTTGAGCATAGCTTACACGCCGGGAGTGGCGGCGGTATGTTTGGAAATCAAAAAAGACACTAAAAAAGCAAGGGAACTTACATCATCAAAAAAAACTGTTGCTGTTGTAACAGACGGGAGCGCTGTTTTAGGACTTGGAAATATCGGACATGATGCCGCGATTCCGGTTATGGAAGGAAAAGCGGCTTTGTTTAAAAAATTCGGGGGAGTGGATGCCTACCCGATTGTTCTGGCGACACAAAATGCAGATGATATTATAAAAGCAGTGAAAATTATAGCGCCGTCGTTCGGCGGAATAAATCTTGAAGACATATCGGCTCCAAGATGTTTTGAGATAGAAAAAAAATTACAGGAAGAATTGGATATCCCCGTATTTCACGATGATCAGCACGGGACAGCGATTGTGGTTTTAGCAGGGCTTATTAATGCGTTAAAAGTTGTTCATAAAAAAAAGGAGCAAATAAAAATAGCGATACTTGGAGCTGGCGCGGCGGGAACGGCTATCGCAAAATTGATTTGCCGATATGGCGTAAAAAATATTATTATGTCGGATTCTAAAGGAATAATTTCGAAATATAGGAATGATTTAAACGAGAGCAAAAAAGAATTATCCTCATTTACAAATAAGGATAATATTTCCGGCGGCATAAGCGATGCGATTCGCGGCGCTGATGTATTTATTGGAGTTTCTGCGGCAAATGTTATAAAAAGTGAACATATAAAAAGCATGAATAAAGACGCTATAGTATTTGCGATGGCAAATCCCGCGCCTGAAATAATGCCTGATGAGGCAAAAAAAGCGGGCGCGCGAATTGTGGCGACTGGAAGATCTGATTTTCCGAATCAGCTAAATAATGTTTTGGTTTTTCCAGGGATTTTTAAAGGAGCGATCGCGGGAAATATTAAAAAGATTACGGAAGAAATGAAAATTAAAGCGGCGATCGGACTTGCAAATACTGTAAAAAGAGTATCTGGAGAAAAAATTATACCAAGCCCGTTTGATAAGAAAGTCGCTATTGCTGTTGCGAAGGCGGTGAAAGTTAGTAAGTGATTTTTTTTAAATTTTATATATTATGGACGACACACTATGACTTCGCGTTCCATAAACTATAAAAATTGCGATCCGCTTGTTTTTCACGAGTAAAAATTTTCGCTGTATCAACGGATACACCTCAAATTTTTACTCGCTCCAAAACTTCGCGGCTCATCAATTTTTGCTATTTCTAAGCGCAGTTTCATAATGTGATGTCCATAATTGCGATGCTTGGGAATAAGGACATAATGTTGCCTTGCGAGAGTTTTAAAAATTTAGTATAATGTATATATCATACAATAAGATCTTAAAGAAGCTATTATAGCGTCAGAAAAAAGAATAACAAAAAAAGGACGACTAAAGAGCTTAGAAAAAAAACAAAGCATAATTTAATTTGCTTAATATATAATATGACCATGCTATATTCCCGAGAGAGAGAAAAAAAAGCCCTTCAAATTTTTTATTTACTTTAAATGCTGTTTTTAGACAGCGTTTTTTTATTATGAAAAAATTTAGAAAACTTTTTAAAACTTATTTTAGAAAGAGTCTTAGGCGATTTAAAAAAAACAAACTTAGTTTAAAAATAAAACGCTATGAAGCCATATCTATGGCGCTAATTATTCTAATTTGTTTTTTAGCTATCGGCGTGGTTAACATCCGCGCCGGTTCTTTAACGCCTTCGGGCGCTCCGGCGGCTTCTGGCTATACTTTAGGCGATATTTATGTTCGCCTTGCTACTAACGCTACGGCGACGGTCGGTAACCATGATTTAGCCACGACGACTTCGCCGACCGGAACTTTTTATACTTTAACGCAAATTTATAGCGCTATCCCGACGATTACTGCCAATACAGTGAAACTCGGAACTTCCTATCTCGGTGTTGCCGGCTCGCTTATCCCGAACGGTGGCGTGGCGACTACGAGCGATGTTCTTATTGGCAAGACTTATTTCGGCGCCGATCAGGCGGATTGGAATTTAGCGACTGGAGCTTATAATGCCTCTAATCTCGCCACCAGTACGGTTAAAAGCGGAACGGCTTTTGGCGTGGGTTTAACCGGCGATTATCCTTCAGCAGCTTATCCTTTAGGCGGTGATACTGGCGCGACCGATGCGACGACCGCGGAAATTTGCAATACTAAAGAGGCTTGGTTAAAGACCGGAGTTATGATTGTCGGAACTTTAAATCCGACCGCTTCTACTATAATATCCGGCGCCACGATTTGCGGCGTCGCAGGAACCGCCACGCCTAATCCGCTTTTTGGCGATAATGATGCCGGCAAAGTATTAACGACATCGGGAACCGGTCCCGGAACTTATGACGCGACTAACCTTACTCCTGAAAATGTCCGTAAAAATATAACTTTCGGCGTCGGGCAGACAGGATCGTTTGAAATTGGCTACGGCTACGGTTCGGATAACGCGACTGGAGTTTTAACTACGGCCGCGGGTACGCCCGGAACTTTTAATGTTTCTAATTTAGATAATAGCTTGATAAAATCCGGCATAACATGGGGAGTAAGTTTAGGCTCAACCGGAACGCTTTTGCCAAACGGCGGAACCGCGATTGCGGCCGATTTATTTAACGCTAAAACCGCTCATCTAAACGGGGATTGGAATTTAGATACCGGCACACTTAATCTTGCCTGTAACACGGCGACTTTTGACGGCGCAGGCAATTTAGTCGCCGACGGTTACGATGGCGCGGGTAACGGAGCTAATCGCTGGTGTATGGCGACGAGTACTAATAGCGTTGCAGTCGGGGATATTCTTTTAGGAAAAAAAGCTTGGGTTGACGGCGCGGAAATTACCGGCGCTATGCCGACGCAAACTTTATCCGCGGATAACGATACGGTCTCGCTCGGCTACTACGAGGCTACGACTTTATCCGCGGTTGATGCTGATTTGATTTCAGCTAACATTAAAAGTGGCATAAATTTATTCGGCGTAGGTGGCTCTTTTGTCGGCGGTTATACTTACGGCGACAGCGTCCAGTCCACTGTTTTAACTACGGCTACGGGAGCCGGAACTTATAACGCCTCTAATTTAACCGTTAGCAATGTTCGTTACGGTCAGACATTCGGCGTTAGCTCAACCGGCGCTATGTCGCCTTATCCTAATACGCCATCCGGCATTTCCGGTTTAGATTCAACCGTCTGCGCGGCGGCAAGTTGGACATGGGTGGAAGACAGTAATAATGACGGAGTAAGCGACGACCCTATTTGCGTTAATCCGAATCGCGAAGCGGCTGGCGCGACGAAAGTATGGAATACTAATGTTGGGAACGATAATACTTTTATCGGTAATTATGGTTGTTCCGGCGATACCAACGGCGATGGTGTCGGGACGCTTAACGCAACTTTAACAGGAACGGTTTCAGAAAATGCCGGTTATGGCGATGACGCCGCTACGGCTATAGCCATTGCTGATTGCAAAGACGGCATTCGCAATCTTTTGAGCATGGCAGAAGTGGAATCTTCCGGCTATACCGCGCCGGATACGGATTGTACTCCTACGACTAACGATTGTTATAACGGTCCTTTAACGCCAAAAGCCTTAATGGAATGGAAAGGAACTCGCTTGCCGTCTAATAATGATTTTTTTGGCGTTTGCGGTAATGGCACAACTTCAAAAACCTTTGGTAATTATGGTAATCAAATTGGTCGGACAGATAATGTTATTGCCGCTAATTTAGGAAGTTGGGAATGGCTTTCGGAGCAGCACTACCGCAGTAGCGCGCGGTTAGCCGGCACTTACGCCTGTTCCTACTTCAGTTACGATGGTGTCACTACTAGCTACGAGGCGCGCGTGGTTTTTCGTCCGTAAGATTTCTCCAGTTTTTATTTTTGATTATTTAATGATTTGGGTTATTTGATTTAGGATTTCACTGATTAAGAATGCGATTACACTGATGGAAAATAGATTTCACAGATGATATACTGATGGTATAAGGATATAAAGGGGCTGTCGCCGAATGCCTCTTTGTCCTAAATTCCCATATTTCGGTCAAATTTTCCAAAAAATCTTTTGGCTTAGCTTAGGCTAAACCGCAAAATTTGTTTGAAAAATTATGCCTGGTAAATCTTGCAATTTATGACTAAAGGA
>JAZDNE010000048.1:0-3428 GCA_043800235.1 bacterium
ACTAAATTTATTCAGCTGGCAATGGTTTGACTTTCTTTATTTTATATCTTTATTTTGTGTTTTTTTTGTTTTTTCTCTCTTTTGATATTTTTTCAGGTTATTTTTTTGACATTTTATTAAAAAAGCGGTTAAATTATGTAATAGATATTTTTAGATCTTTTAAAAAGTCAGAAATTTTACCAGTTTTGAAAAAGTAGAACCTATAACCATTACTCTTGCAAGTAAAAATTTTGGATGATAGAATAGAAGCATAATTATTTTGAGAAAGGAGAAAAAAATATGAGTAAAAAACTTTTTAAAATTTTATTTTGGACAATGAGTTTGTTGATCATTACCGCCGTTATTGGTTTCTTTTTTTTGTTTAGAGGAAATTTAAGCGCTTTCGGGCAGTTTTATGTAAACGCAAGCGAGGATAATGTTTTAAGGAAAGGCAATGAAGAATACGCAAAAGAGTTTAAGGAAGCTAAAAAGAAGTTAAAATTTTCGAAATTAAATACTAAAACTAATCCTATAGCAAGCAAATCTTTAGATGTCCGCGATTCTGAAATTTATCAACAGGCGCGCGGATATATTGATAATATTGAAAGTATAGCCGATAAAATAAAAATCGCTCAAGCGCTTTATGCGATGCTTGGCGCTGCCAATCCAGACGCGGTAATGGATACTATGCCTTATTTAATGGATGATTATTATCCGAAATTGGTCGCTATGCCTAAAGAAGCGTTTTATGCGATAATGGACGCGATGTATGATCCAAAAATCAGCTGGGAGACTAAATACTGGCTATGTCGCGCGATAGGGTATAGAGGCGATACAGAAGCTCTGTCTATGTTCAGAGATATGGCTGATGATGAAAATCAACTATTTTGGCTAAGGATGGTTTCTATGGATCAAATAAGAAAATTTAAAGACAAGGATTCCAATGATATTGTGTTGAATTTGTTGTCGCACGAAAATAGAGAATTAAGATACAAAGCGAGCGAAGTAATAAGAGATACAGGAGAAGGCAATGAATATGTTAATGAATATGTTTTTGAAAAGGTGATAGATTCTTATTATGCCGAAGAAGATCCTGAAATAAAAGATTGCCTTTTGGGCAGCGCGATTCTCATCGGCAAAGAAAATTCTTTTTATGTCATAGAAAAAGTGTTGGATGCGGCGAGTATGGATGAAAAAGAAACTGTGGCGATTTTATTAAGAGATGTCCCATCTCAGAATTCATTTAATATTTTGAGGAGCATGTATAGTTTAGAGAATGAGGCTTTATCAAATCTTGTTTTAGGATCATTGGCGGAATTAAAAATGCCAGAAGCGAATGAGTTCCTTTGTTCTATTATAGAGGAGGCGAATGGACGGAATTCTGTAATGGCAGCTGAATATTTGAAAGATAAGGGACAAAAAGATGCTATTCCATATATAGAAACAGCGTTAGAAAAGGAAAGAAAAAAAATGAGTAAATTTTCTAAGGATTATGAAGAGATTCTTGTTCAGTTAAATCAATAGTTGCGTTCTTTAAATTTTAGGAGGTGGTGCCTATGATTGCGCGGTAGAAAAATTTTCAAAGAGTTTGATTGTTATGAGTAAACCGTTTTTTTACAGAAAGGGAATAAATCATGAAGAAAATTTTTAAGGTTTTTGTATTAGCAGCAGTTTTAGCTGTTGCAACTGCTGTTACTTCGTATGCGGGGACATTTGGTTGGGCTCCAAATTCTGGCGACGCAGTTTACCGGGATATGGCAACATGGTGGCTCAAGTCCCAAGGGCATGCAGGATTATGCGTTGCTAACGGACAAATTATGGAAATGCAGAAAAATATTGGTTGCAGACAAATTAGCTTTTCTGATTTCTGTAAAGTTGCTACTTACTGGGGCGCTATGTACGCGGGAGATTGGAAAGCCGCTGATAAAAGAATTTTAGAAGCTAAAAGGATTTATAAAGCTAAGCCGGGGTGGGATTTTTACATGTATAAGTATCCTTACGATCTTTACTATCGTTGTGATGGGTTTGTTGAAAAATGCTTTGAGACGGGTGGCAATGATATCATCTACGACTATCATTGGAGCTCTTTGTCTCCTCAGATGCAGTGGAAAGCATTTGGAAAAATGAACTATCGGGCGATCACTGCCACTGGAGAAAAGAGATTTGCTGAACCGATTGTCGCTATCAGGGATGCTTTGCTCTGGTAATCTTTTTTAACATTTTAACCTTTAATTTTTATTTTGGGGACTGAAATTTCAATTTCAGTCCTTTTTTTATTTAAAAATTTTTTTTACTGTTTTTATTTCACCGTTTTTGAATTTTTTTAAAGAAAGGTAAAGGTTAGAGAGATGAAAAAAAAGTTTTTAGGTTTAGCGATTGTTGTTTTATTTTTTTGGATGGTTTTGGTTCCGGCGGCTGTTTTTGCTCAAACTCTCAATTTAAGCATGGTGCAACCCGGCGATATTTTGCTTGGGAGGAATCCGAATGCCATGCATGCTTGGAATAATGCTTCGTATTATACGCATGCCGCTTTAGTAGTAAGCAAGAATATGACAATCGAAACATTAGGCAATAATTTTCCAAATAATACAGTACAAGGTTATTCCATAACAAATTGGATAAATTGGTTTAAATCTGGGCTTTTTACCCGTGTAGTTATTCTTCGGGTAGATACTTCTGAGGCTAACCGTAAGACCGCTTTGTTAAAAGCTTATGGCGAATATGGGAAAACTTATTCAATATTTCCATTTAAAAATTCAACTATGACTAAACATAGCTGTTGCTCATTGGTTTGGTATGCTTACCGATATAGTCCCTCAGGAATTGATTTAGACTATAATGGGGGAAGCTATATTGTTCCTGATGATATTGCGTTGGACAACGATATTAAATATGTAAGCATTCAGGGATATTAAGTCGAAAATCGATTTTAAGGCGAATGGTTAGCAGTGCTAAACATTCTCCTTTTTTCATTTTATAGTTTCTTTATTATGCTTGTAATTGAATATAATTAGGAGAGAGACAATTACTACAAGATACCTGCTATCAATTATCCATGCCAAGAAACCGTGTAACACCCCAACCCATAAGCTATCAGCAAATGAATCTCCATATAAGATAGAGATGACAATCATTTTAAGTTCAAAAAATAAGATTAAAACTAATAGCAATACCGAAAAATAAAAAAATACTTTTTTTATTTTTTTTGGGATTTTGGGAACTGGGATTTGTGTAATTAAAAAATTCATATTTTTTTTGTTAGAATGTTCTGGAACGCAGACATTCATTTTTTAGGTTAATCGATTATATAAAGGCTCTAGACTAGATAACCCTATGCTATAATAGAGTTATGACGCTAAATAGAGCTAAAATTTCACAATATCAAATCAAAAAAATTATTAAGTGTTTTTGTCTTGATATTAATGCTTCAAAAACAGCTAAGCTGTTGA
>JAZDNE010000119.1:0-15893 GCA_043800235.1 bacterium
TAATTTCTATTCAAACAAAACGAAAAAAATAAAAAATTAGGCTTAGTTAAGCCTAATCGTTGTCCTTTTTTATAAAATATGCTATGTTTATATTATAAAAAAATGTTAAAATGAATAAATTAATACTTAAAAAATTTCATATTATTCATGGAATTTTATCTATTTCGGAAATAACCGTTGTCGCATTATTTTTTTTATTGCCTTATATAGCCGTAGCGTCTCCGATATCTAAAGAATTGATTATAAAATTAACCAATGATGAAAGAAAATCACAAAATCTGATGTTATTAGAGCAAAATCCTATCTTAGATCAGGTTGCGCAAAATAAAGCTAAGGATATAATGGAAAAACAATACTTTGCCCATACAAACCCCGAAGGAAAACTTTTTTATGAATGGGTTGACGAGAGCGGTTATAATTATGCGTACACTGGCGAAAACCTTGCTATTGATTTCGAAGAATCGGAAGATGTGATTGCCGCGTGGATGGCAAGTCCTAAGCATAGAGAAAACATACTTAATGAAAATTATAATGAAATTGGCATGAGTGTTTTAGATGGAATTTTTGAAAATCATCATTCCGCTATAATTGTGCAAATATTCGGACAACCATTTATGCAGGTAAATAAACTTAACCAATATAATTCTTTAGAAGAACAAACCTACTCAACTTTAATAAAAGGCGAGCATACCGATAAAGCTATAACTAATGTCCCTATGAAAAATGAAAATGGATTTACATTAAATACTCCCCTTACTCTTGAAAATAGCAACATAGAAGTTTATGAATTAAAAAATAATAATCTCGGCAAAGCCTCAACAACTAATACCGCGCGAGAAAATAATAATAATAATAATAACACAAAACTAATTTTAAATCAGAAAAATAATTCGCCTTTGCCAGATGATTTTAATATTCCCTCCTTTAATATTTTATTGCTAATATCAGTATCCATTATTATATTCAGCCTTTATGGCAGTATTTCTGAAAACATAAAATCTTCTTCCAAATTACATAATAATCCTACATCGCGTTAGGTCAAAAATTAAAAACCGCAAAAACACAAAGACAACCAATCGCAAAAATAAATTATCCCGAGTGAGTTTTGCGATTTATTGACTTATTGATTTTGTAAAAACTCATTATGTCTTGCCAACTTATAATAATTCCCATCTCCGCTTTATTTATAACTCAAGCGATTAAACTATCTATTGATAAAATAAAAGGAAATTTTACTTGGTATCATCTCGCGCATGACTATGGCGGGATGCCATCTTCGCATAGCGCTTTAATATGCGCGCTACTCACAGAAATCGCGCTTGTGGAACAGGGAGGCATAAAATCTCCTCTTTTTGCCGCGGTGTTTATTTTTGGAATTTTAAAAATCCGCGATGCAAAAGGTTTGCGGAATTATTTAAGTCAAACTAATAAAGAATTAAACAAACTTACCGCCAATCAACCGAAATTAAATGAGAGAATCGGACATACTAATAGAGAAATTGCGGTAGGATGCTTATTAGGAATAATAATAGGATTTATAGGGGTATTGTTGATATAAAAATTAAAAAATTATAAGATTTTTACCCGTCATCTCGGCTGGTTTTTCAATATCAAAAATTTTTAAAATCGTTGGAGCCACATCGCATAATACGCCTTTCGATAATTTTTTCCCAATTAAAGAATCGCTTACAATTATGAAAGGGACAGGATTATTTGAATGTTCTGTATTTATTTCTCCAGTTTTTAAATTTATCATTTCCTCTATATTGCCATGATCGGCTGTTATTATAACAGTCCCTTGCTTTTTTAAAACCTCTTCTATAACTTTCCCTATCGCTCTGTCAACAATTTCCACCGACTTAATTCCGGCTTCCAAATTTCCTGTATGACCGACCATATCGGGATTAGCAAAATTTGCCGCGATAAAATCATATTTGGCAAGTCCTTTTTTAATTGTATTAAATACGGATTCTATGCTCATTTCAGGCTTTTTATCATAAGATTTAACATTAGGAGATGGGATCATAACACGAACTTCCCCGCCGATTGGATTAACATATCCCCCATTAAAAAAATATGTGATATGCGCGTATTTTTCACTTTCCGCCACATAAAGCTGTTTATATAAAGAAAGAACGCTTGTTAAAGTATTTGATAAATCTTTTGCAGGAAATGCTGTTATTATATTATCAAGATCAGGACCGAAATCAGTCATAGCGATAAATTTCAAATTTTTAAGCACTTTCTTCCTTTTGAAAGAGCCTTGATTTTTTTTGTTAAAATCACTCTGAACAAAAGGTTTTGCAAGCTGACGAGCTCTATCCGATCTTAAGTTAAAAAAAATAATAGAATCATTATTGCTTACTATGCCCAAATCTTCGCATCTTCGCCCTCTATAATTTTTCGTTCCAATATCGGGCACTATTATTGTCGGCTTAATAAACTCATCGCTCTGACCGCTATTATACGCGCGGCTTATCGCAGAAAACGGATCATTAGTCTGTATTCCCTTTCCTAATGTGATTGCGTCATACGCTTTTTCCGTTCTTTGCCAAATTTTTTTTCTATCCATAGCATAAAATCTCCCGCAAATAGTCGCAATTCTCCCGGTATGCTCCAATTCTTTCATAAGTTTTGTAACGATTTTTATGCTTTCATAAGGAGGCGCATCCCTGCCATCCGTAAATATGTGCAAATATACATCCTTTTTATACTCTTCCCGCATCAATTTCAATAAAGCTTCTAAATGTTGAGGAAAACTATGCGCGCTTTGATACCCAGATACCATTCCCATTAGATGCATATTAGATTTATTATTTTTAGCATGTCTTATTGCGTCAATAAAAGCTGGATTTTTAAAAAAACTCCCGTCTTCTATCGCTTTATTTATTATTATAGCATCTTGCGCAACTAACCTTCCGGCTCCCAAATTCATATGACCAGCTTCGGAATTTCCAACTTGTCCATTTGGCAAACCGACTTTTTCTCCATGCGCGACAAGTTCTGTATTAGGATATTTTTTATATAACCCGTCCATTATCGGAGTTTTAGCAAGAGTAATAGCATTCCCTTTTGACGGCGGGGCAATTCCCCAACCATCAAGTATTAAGAGAACAAGAGGTAATTTTTTATTTTTTATTGCCATAAAATTATAAAATTAAGTTCTCTAATTCCTTCAACGCAATATCTCCAACTTTTCTTCTGAATGGATGCAAATTGTTTAATAATTCTTTTTTACTCACCCATTTATAATTTAAAAATTCTTTATTGTCTGTTTTTATTTTCTCTCCGCCTAAAAACCTAACGATAAAAACATCGCTAATTTGACCTTTATACCCATATTTTAATTTTATTAAATTTCCCTGATGTTTCGATTTATTATAAGTATAAATGTCTTTCTTGTCTAATTTTTTAATTATTTTTATATTCTTTAATCCAACTTCTTCAAAAATTTCCCTCCTCGCCACATTTTCAAAGGTTTCATTTTTTTCCACTCCCCCTTTAGGGAACTGCCAATGATTCGGGTCATCAGCTCTTTGGCATAATAATATTTTATCTTCATTATTTATTATTACCCCAGTCGCAGTTTTACGAAATTTAAAAATCATTCTAATTCTCCATACAATCACGCGCCATGTAAAAATTATTACTGCGTTAAAAATTCTTTTAAGACGATAATAATATTTATGCGGAGGTTTTGGAAATTGACAAACTCTGTAAAGCCATTCCAAACCAAATAATCGCATAATTTTCGGCGCTCTTTTTATTTTACCGCATAAAAAATCAAATGATGTCCCTACCCCTATCCCGACCTTAACTCCGCTTTTTCTTAAAAATCGGTTAGAATAATTTTCAAGAGACTTATTTTTTATATTTTCATCGCTCAGCTCATCGCGTCTAATTTTCGCTATAATATTTTCTTGATATGGCGCGCCTAATCCGACAAATAAAATATCCGCTTTATAATTATAAAATTTATCCCAATTTATATTACTGCCGTCTTTGCTTATCGCTTGTCCTTCCGCTTTTAAAGTCGGGTATTTTATTTTTAAACTATTTTTTATATTTTCAACTGAAGATAATCCATTTTCCCAAACAAAAAAATACATTGAATAATTTTTTTGTTCAACTAATTTTAAAATATCATTTGTTAAATCCGCCCCAGCTAATCTATAAATATTTTTACCGAATATCCAAGCCGCGAATTTCAAGCCTATTCCATCAGGCGCGGCTAAATCAGAATCATTCAATATATCCTTAAATTTCTTGTCTTTATTCGCGATGAGCGCAAATTCTGGATTTACTGTTGTTATATAATGGAACTTATCTTTTGAAAGCCACTCATTAATTTTTCTTAAAATATCTTTCCTTTTTATTTTATGAACTTTGACGCCAAGAATATATATGTAATCAATATAGGAATCAAACCGATCATCTAAAGAATCCTTCCGATAATTGGGCTTTTGCCGAATGCTATTTTGATCATAAATTTTCAGATTTCGAGGCATAATTTTTCAAACAATCAAATTTAAAATTTTCAATTATAGCTACTGCAAAACAAATTCTGGAATTCTATAAATCATTAAAATTGTTCAATTCTCGTTGCAGGAACGAGGCATTGCCTCGTTCCTGCAACCAAAATTTTCAAGGGTTTTTGTTTTGCGGTCGCTATACTTATAAAATCCTATAGCTTTTAATCCATCTAATGTCCCATTTTCCAAAAATTCAAGCATAGCCCCTCCTCCAGTTGACACAAAATCCATCTTATTAAGCATTTTAATTTGTCCTAATGCCGCTATAAGATCGCCGCCTCCGACAATAGTATTCGCGTTGCCAAGACTTATGGCTTTTGCTATAGCGCGAGTTCCTCTACTATATCTTTCATCCTCATATTTTCCCATTGGTCCATTCCATATAATTGTCTTTGCTTTCTTTAAAATTTCAACATACAATTTTATTGTCTGCTCGCCTATATCAAACTTTCCTGCCCCGACATAATCAATCGGCAAAACAATATTTTGCTTTCTTGCTTCTTTGTTTTTTTGCTTTTTTAAAGACATTTCTATTGACAATTTTCCTCCTGCCAAAACATAATCAAATTTTTCAGCCATTTTAGTTATCAATGGCAACTTTGTTTCCAATTTTGCCCCGCCTAAAATAGCAACCGCTGGCCGTTTTGGATTACTCATCGCTTTAGAAAGTATTCTTATTTCTTCCATCAAATTTAATCCAGCAAAAGCAGGCAAATATTTAGCCACTCCCGCAATAGACGCATGCTTCCTATGAGAATTAGCAAAAGCATCGTTTATGAAAATGTCGCCTAACCCAGCTAATTTTTCAGCAAATTTTAAATTGTTGCTTTCTTCCCCTTTATAAAATCGCAAATTTTCCAATAAACAGATGTTTTCTTTTATAAAAAATCCTTTAAATTCTAAATTTCTAATTTCTAATTTTAAATTTCTAATTTTTTTATTTTTAATATTCAACAACCTTTTTAATTCCTCCGCCACAGGTTTAACAGATAATTCTTTAACAAATTTTCCTCCTGGTCTTCCTAAATGTCCTATTATAATTATTTTAGCGCTTTTGTCAGACAAATATTCTATCGTCGGCAATAATCTTTTTAATCTAAAATTATCCGCCACTTTTCCATTTTTTAGCGGCGCATCCAAATCGCCTCTTAGTAATACAGTTCTATTTTTTAAATTTTTTATTTGTTTTATTATATTCATAATAAATCAAAAGCATTTCGTTATTGAATTCCAAATAATTTATCCGCATTTTTATCTGTTTGTTTTTCCGCTTCTTCAAAACTTATACCTTTAATTTCCGCCATCTTTCGCAAAGTAAATTCTGCGTATTGCGGGACGCAAAGCTCTCCGCGATGCGGCATCGGAGCAAGATACGGACAATCAGTCTCAATTAAAATTCTATCTAATGGAATTTTTTTAACCGTTTCTACTAATTCAGATAATGCGTTTTTAAAAGTAATAATCCCTGTAAACCCTATATAAAATCCTAAATCTAAAAATTTTTTCGCTATTTCTAAATTTGCGCCAAAACAATGGATAACTCCTCTTAAATTTCCTTGATCTTGAATTATTTCTAATATCTCGCCATAAGCCTCAAAAGGATTATTTTTATTTCCGCGGCAATGTAAAATTACAGGCAAGTTCGTCTCTTTCGCAAACTTCAATTGCGCGATAAATTCCTTTTTTTGAATTTTTTTTACTGCCTCGAAATCCATATCATCTGGTATATGGAAATAATCAAGCCCGATCTCCCCGATAGCTATTACTTTTTTAGACAATAATTCTATGTACCGCGACTTATCAAACTTCTCCGCTCTGCTTTTAAAATGCGCGTCTTCTTCATCTATTTCCATTTGGCTTAAATGTATAGGATGAATTCCAATAGCCGCATAAACCCCTTTTTCATATTCTACCGCCATTTGAACAGCGCGCCGCGAGGTCTCATATTGCGATCCTATATTAATAATCCGAATATTTCTATATAAACAATCCTTTATAATATCTTTTGAATTATCCTTAAAATTATTAAAATTAAGGTGAGCATGAGTGTCAATCATATAAAAATTAAAATGAATTTTCCCTAAATTCAATAATATTTTTATTCGCCATCACATAATCAACCATATTGCGCAAACCTTTTTCAAGCGTCACAATAGGTATCCAACCTAATTTCTCTTTTGCTTTTTTGATTGATGGAAGCCCTAACGAACTCATAAATAATAAAGAATCGCCGAATTTAATTTTAGAATTTTTTGCTAATGGCGAAAATTCTTTCGCGATTTCTATTATCCTGTTCGCGATGTAAGTTAATTTATAGTCTTGATCGCTTCCAATATTTATAGGTCCTGCATTTTCATCCATATCCATCATTTTCATCATAGCTTCCACAATATCGGTAACATAGCATAATGAGGTAGCAAAATTTTCATCGCCATGAATAACTAAATCTTTTCCTTCTAACGCATTAACAACAAAATCAGGCAACATATGCCCGTCATTTAATTTCATTTTTGGTCCATACACGCGAAAAATTCTTGCGATTCTTGCGTCTAAATTATATTTTTCTTTATAAATTGAAGTTAAACTTTCAGCCGCTCGCTTGCCTTCATCATAACATGCTCTTGGTCCTATGGCATCCACATATCCAAAATAATCCTCTTGAAAAAAAGTGTTATTGTCATGCCGCTTGCCGTAAACTACCGATGATGAGGCAAGTATAAACTTACTACTATATTTTACCGCCAAATCAAGCGCGTTTCTCGTTGATATAATATTAGTATCATATATTTCAAGTTTTTGTTTTTCAAAATTATTTGGAGAAGTAAGCGCCGCCAGATGATACAATTCCTGAATGCCATGAAATGGCAAATCTAAATCTTCAAGCTCTTTTTTTTCTTCTAATGCTAATTTTTCGTTTAAATTATGATTTATAAAACGGAAATTATCCAAACTTAATAAATGATCAATATTTTTCTCGCTTCCGCCTGATAAATCATCTATGCAAATAACAAAACTATCTTTAACCAACGCATTGCAAAGATAAGCGCCTATAAATCCAGCGCCTCCCGCGACGATCACATTTTTTTTTTCAAAAAGAGGTTTCTTCATATAAAATCAGCATTACAAAAATAGAATTATAAATTAAGAATCTACTCATAAATTTTAATCTCTTTGCTTCTTAATTCGTACTTCTTAATTATTGTTTTTTAAATGTCCAAATTTTATGAATATTAAATCGAAAAAGCCAAACTATAAAACCCGCGATAACTTTGCTTAAAATATCATTCATAAATAAAAATTCCACCATAAAATAAAGCCCGATATTATTAAATATAAACGCGCCAGAACTTATAAATAAAAATCTAAAATACTGGATATGGATATTTTTTTCTTCTTCCGGCGACAAACACATTTTTCGCGCGTCCGCTTCGTCGTACGGAAGACACTGCAAATTAAATATCCATTTTCTAACCCAATCATAAGTGGCGGCAACGCTCACAATATACGCTAAAAAATTAGCCCACAAATAATGAAACTGCCAGAAAGCAAAGGATCGCGTTAAAAAAATATAAATTAGAAAATCCAAAATAGCGCTTACAAACCCTGTCATCGCGAATTTCGTTATCTGCTTTAGAATCGGATATTTCCGAAATGCCGAATGGCTCCTAATCTTATCGGCGCATTTGCTTTTATTTATTTTATTGATTATTTGATTCATATTTTATTATTTTTTAAGCCCTGAATATATAGCGGTATTATTTAAAATTGTACCCTGCTTGTCATTCCGTGCTTGACACGGAATCCAGGATTAAAGGCTTCAAATGTGTATCTATAAAGGCTTAATTAATAGAAATAATACCAATTAATTTATTCTGGATCCCGCATCAAGCGCGGGATGACACATAGAGTAATTGGAAATAATTTAAAGTACGACCACTATATTTTTAATTCCTATTTTAAATATTTTTCTTTATTAAAATTATGCTCATCCAAAGTTTTTGAAAAAACAGTCTCTTTTGATCCGTCTTGTTTCGACAAAAAATACCAATACTCATTTTTTTCAGGATAAATAGCGGCTTTTATGGCTCGTATTCCTGGATTGCATATCGGTCCCGGCGGAAGACCGCGGTTTATATAAGTATTATATAAAGAATCAACGCGCGTATCCTCATAACTATATTGAGGCTTATTCTCTCCTAAAACATAAGCAATCGTCGCGCAAGACTGAAGCGAAATCCCAGACTCGATTCTTCGCCAAAAAATATCCGAAACCTTCTTCATATCATCAACACCGGTTACTTCCTTTTCTATTATGCTTGCCATAATTATAATTTCATAAAGCGATTTGCCTTGTTTTTTTATGTCCGCCATTATATTATCATCAACTTTTACTCCGAAATTTGTTGCCATTTTACCTGCGATATCTTGAGCTGTCGCATTTTTATAGATGCGATAAGTGTCAGGAAATAAAAATCCTTCTAAATTCTTGCCTTCTGGAATTTGAGATAAAAACTCTAATTTATAGGTTTTAGCCCATTCGAGAGCTTGCCATGTTTCGACAATATCCAAAAAATCATCTTTCCTCGCGATTTCCTCCTTTTCCAAATAGTCGGCTATATCGCGAACATTCCAACCCTCTATAATTTTTATTTCCCGCTCCTGCGAAAGCGCGTACCCTTCCGTTAATTTTTCCGCAATTTCCGCCATATTAACCCCTGTGTTTAAAATATATTCGCCAGTCTTAAATTTCGTTTCCGCCTTCTTTCCCCACACATAAGTTTCAAAAATAAGGCAATTCTTAATAAAGCCTTCTTTTTTTAAATTCGCGCTTATCTCGTTTACTCCTTGACCTTTTTCAATAATAAAAATCTTATCTTGTCCATTTGAAAAACCGGATGCTTGATTTGACACCCATAAATAACCCGCAATTAAAATTATTAAAATTATAAAAAATATTCGTTTTAACATATGGAGCTTTTAAAATTTATTACTGCCCTAAATAGTTAAACGGATTAACAGGAATGCCTTTAAGCCTAACTTCAAAATGGAGATGGGGACCAGTTGAAATTCTTCCCGCTCCCGGAGTTCCGGGCATTCCGCCAGAAAGTCCTATAACCTCGCCTCGCGATAAAAATTGATCTTCTTTCACATCTATCCTTGATAAATGCATATAAACAGTCATTATATCATTATCATGTAAAATGTACACAACATTTCCCGCAAGTTTTCCCTCCCGTATAATTTTTAAAACTATGCCGTCTGCCGCCGCTTTTACAGGAAGACCATTGGTAGGCGCGCCATTTTTTAATGTCCTAATATCAATGCCTGAATGTTCTCCTATCCATTTTCTAAACGGATAATCTGGATCATGAAAAACTACAGTCACTCCCTGATTCGGAATAGGCCAAGATAATCTTGCGGGATCGTCAATTTTTTGTCCTTGTTTTGCCCTCTTCTCTCTTTCAACTTCAAGTTTTTTTCTAACTTCCGCCTCTAACTTTTGTATTTGATAAGATGTTTGATTTTGCTCTTGTTGCAATTGATACATCAAATTTCTAAATTCTTTTTCTGTTTCTATGGTTTGCGCTAAAACAACCTCCTTGCTGTATTGTTGATTCGTTAATTTCTCATTTTGCGCGGCTAATTCCGATTTTTTTGCGTCTAAATCATCTTTTTCATTTTCCAGCTCATTCTTTTTTATATCTAAATCTCCTTTTAATTCAAGTAATTCGTTATATGTTGTCTGAAGTTCCCGTTCTAAATTTTTTAAAGATTGCAAAGAATCAAAAAAATCAGAGAATTTATCATTCATCAAAAAAAGTTCTAAATATGATCTATCATCATTACGGTTTAATATTCTAATATTTTCCGCTATTCTTTCTTTTTGAAGTTCGATTTTTTCTTCCGTATCCATTATTTCCCTCTCCTTTTCTTGAATTTTAAATCTTACTTCGTCAATTTCCGCTTCTAATTTTTTAATATCAAGCCCCATCTTCGCAATTTGATTTTCTAAAATTGAAATCTGGCTCTCTAAAGTTTGAGCTTGTTCTTGTTTAGTTTTTATAAGCTCTTTATATTTATCTATTTCCGCGGTAAAACTTTTAATTTCTTGCTGTTTATTGTCTATTAAATTTTTTAAATCTTTTATCTCGTTTGTTTCAATTTCTTCATCCCCGTTAAGCGGAATATTGACGCTTGCTAAAACATAACTATTTTCAGAATTTCCATTTAACGAATCATTAAAAACCCGATCATTTGCGCGGGCAATATAAAAACCGCTCACATTAAATACAAAAAGAAAAATTATCAAATATGAGATAATTTTTTTTGACAATTCATTCATATTACATTTGTTAGTATACCAGAAAATAAAAAAAAATCCAATGAAAATTGGATAACAAACTCTATTTATTTTATGGGACATGTCGCCAAATGCGATTTTTTACAAAATTCTGAAATTTTTTAGGCTTTATTAAACCAAAAGATTTTTTACAAAATTTGACCGAAATATTGGAATTTAGGACAAAGAGGCTTACGCTTATTTTACCACATTTTCGCGCATTTTTTAAAATTTTAAAGGCTATTTGCTTTGCTAATTTTAGCCCATTTTTACTCGTCTGCGTCAGCAGACTCTATTTATTTTATTGCTGTTATTTTGCCAATATAACCGAAACGATATGAGAACCATCTAAAGGAAACAAAGGCTGGACATTAGCGCTTTGGAATAACTCTCCTTCTTTTTTTTCAATTTTATTAACTTCTCCAATTATCAAGCCATAAGGTATATCTTGTTCTAATCCTGATGTTATAATAATATCTTTCGGCGCTATCTTAATATGTTGAGGAATAAGATTCATCTTCATAGATAAACCATACTCGCCTTCTATTGCCCCAATCGATTCCGAATATCCCAAAATTGATGCCGCAATTCTGCTTTGATTATCATTAAGCAATAAAATATGGCAATTTTCCATATCACACTTAAAAATTTTTCCTATAATCATTCCTTTTTGATTTATAACCGCCAAACCTTTTTTAATCCCGTCTTTTGATCCTCTATTTATAATTAAAGAATTTTCTATATCTCCGCCTTTGCCAATAATCAAAGCCGCCACATAATCATTTTTTTTTTCTTCGCTGAATTTTAATAATTCTTTCATCTCTTTATTTTCATTTTCAAATATTTTCAATTTTATATTTTCTGCTTTTAACTCTTCTATCCGTTCTTTTAAATAAAAATTTTCATTGATTAAATCATTTTTATATTCATAATTAAAACTTAAATTATTATAAGAATTTTTTATTTTTATTCCGCTAAAATAAAACACTTTCTGAATTGGCGCGAATATAAAACGAGCGCTATTTTCCACAGGCGTTAATATGCCAAAATTATGAAAAATAATAACCATTGCAATAACCGCGCCTGATATAAATATTTTTTCTTTGCGCCGTAAAATCATAAACATTTTTATGGGACTTATGCCGCATTAAGAAATTATCTCGCTCCCTCCGTCGTCGGCACTAACACATCCTTAAGCTGGTTCAAATCGTCAAGCACAATGCCTGTTCCTCTTGCAACGCATGTTAAAGGATCAGCGGCGACTCTTACCGGTATTTGTGTAGCCTTCATAATCGCTTTATCTAATCCCTTGAGCAACGCTCCGCCTCCTGTAAGAATCATTCCTCTCTCATAAATATCCGCAACTAACTCGGGAGGAGTGTTTTCTAATGTGGATTTTATATTTTCAATAATAAGTTTAATAGATCTCGCCGTTGCTTCCCTTATATGAGCATCATCTATTAAAATTTCTTTAGGAAGACCTGAAATAATATCTCTTCCGCGCATTTTAAATTCCAATTTTTCTTTTAATTCAGCCGCTGAACCGATTCTTATTTTTATCTCTTCAGCAACATTTTCACCAAGCAATAAATTAAATTCTTCTCTTGCGTACTGGATAATATTTTCATTCAAATGATCGCCCGCTATTTTTATTGACCTTGATGTAACAACTCCGCCAAGTGAAATTACCGCTATCTCAGTCGTTCCTCCTCCAATATCAACGACCATATTTCCTGAAGAATCCTGCACAGGAAGCCGCGCGCCGATAGCGGCGGCCATCGGTTCTTCAATTAAATAAACTTCTCTTGCTCCTGCCGATAAAGCGGCGTCTTCCACCGCTTTTTTTTCCACCTCAGTCACATCCAACGGTATTCCAATAATAACTCTCGGGCGAGGGATTAAAGTAAATGACTCTTTATGAACCCTGCCAATAAAATATTTTAACATTTTCTCAGTAACTTCAAAATCGGAAATAACCCCGTTCACTAATGGCTTTGTGGCGATTATATGAGCAGGGGTTTTTCCGACCATTTTTTTCGCTTCCTCGCCGACTGCGAGAATCTGTCCGGTTCTGGTATTAATCGCCACAACAGAAGGCTCATTGATTATAATGCCCCTATCCCGAACATGAACCAAAGTGTAAGCGGTTCCCAAGTCTATTCCAAGATCTTTAGAAAATTTTCCAAAAAGTTTATTAAACATAATTTATTTGCCAAGTTCGATAAAAATTGGTTTTTCGTTTAGTAATAGATTTTTACTTTTTATTTTATTTCCGAGATAATCGCTGATAATTATATCACCGATTGATTTTATCTCGTCAGGTAACCCAATATTCCTGTCGCTTTCCCATAAAACATAAACTGGTTTTTTATTTGAAAAATCAAATCTATATTGACCATCCGCTATTTTGACCAATTTTGAATAACCATTAACTTTTTTAATCAATGTTTTATAAGCATAATATGTATTTGTAAGCCGACCATTTGTTTTTATCTCGCAACATTCTTCCGCGACTCTCCAAAAAATATTTTTATATCCCAACTCAAGCGCGAAAACGATTGATTTTATTAAAGATATCTCTGTATTTTTAATTTTCCCTTTTAAAAATCCAAATTCTGTGCTCCAAATCGGCTTTTTAAAACCGTATTTATTCTGTAATTTTACAGCATTATCGTATGTATCTTTAATAAATGAAAAAGAACATTTTCCTGTATCGCATAAAACATCAATTTTTGTAGTTTTATCTAAACAAACATCGCAGGATGCCGTATGCAAATCAAATATATCATAACAACCGCTTTCTTTGCATTCGCCGTATGATTTCAATGAATTAAAAACATCTTCATAAAAAGATATATCATTGTCATAAAAATGGCTCGAAGTTGCCCCTCCAAAAACAACCTTGCATTCAGGACAAACATCTTTTATGGCAATGTATGATATTTTTAAAAGATTCGCGTAATTTTCAGCTGTATCGCACCAAAATTTATACCCTTCAGGTTCATTTCCGATCTGATAATATTTTACTTTATCCTTATATTTTCCTACAGCTTCACGCAAAAAATTTTCATATTTTTCAATATGTTCGGGATATTTATCAGAACATTCGCCTTGCAGATATGTTCCTGTTTTTACAGTCGCGATAACCTCCATTTTATTCTTAATCGCGGCATCCAACGCGCTTTCAAATTGTGATAGATCATAATTCCCATCGTTAAAATTCAAACCCTTATGTCCCGCGAGTCTTACCCATTGGATGCCCATATTTGAAAGCAATTCGTATTCAGAAATATTTCCATGCGCGCCAAAAGGGTGTTTTCCGTCTTCCGCCACTTTTATGTCATCATCTTTTCCTATGTCATCATCTTTCCCTATGTTATCATCTTTTCCTATGTTATCATCTTTTCCTATGTCATCATCTTTTCCTATGTCATCATCTTTCCCTATGTCATCATCTTTCCCTATGTCATCATCTTTTCCTAAATTATAATTATCATCAATATATATTTTTTTTAACTTTAAACCAACCATTAAAGAAATAATGCTAATTATCACAATTCCTGAAATTATAATATTTTTTTTAAACATAATTTTGCAAAATTAAAACCTATTTTAAAACCGCCACAAAACATAATATAATGTCCCTAATAATTATACTATTGCTTAAAATTCTAAATGTCAAATATCATAACATCTGTTTTTCCCATAGCTCGAAAAATCTTCCTTTTTGGTCAAAAAGTTTCTCGAAATCTCCCATCTCCGCGATTTTTCCATCCTCAATGACTAAAATTTTATCCATCTCCCGAATCGTCGTTAAACGATGGGCTATAACTACCGCTGTGATATGCTGGAAAAATTTATGAAAAGAATCTTTAATTCTTTGCTCTGATTCAAGGTCTAAATGAGAAGTCGCCTCATCAAGAAATAAAATTTTTGGCTGTTTATAAATCGCGCAGGCAATGCCTAATCGCTGTTTTTCCCCGCCTGAAAGTTTTACTCCTTTCTCGCCTATATATGTTTTAATTCCTTTTGGAAGTTTACAAACAAAATCGCTCACATGAGAAATATCAAGAGCCGTTGCCATTTCTTTTTTGCTTCTTTCTTTATCGCTGGCAATCGCCACATTATCAGCTAAAGTAAAATTAAATACCTCCGTTTCCTGAAGAACTACGCCCACATTATTCAAATACGACTTTCTTTTTATATTTTTCAAAGGTATTTCATCTATTAAAATTTTCCCTGTATAAGTTTCAGTTTCTTTCAACAACAATTTCATTAAAGTGGATTTCCCCGCCCCGGAAAGCCCCACTATCCCGACCCGTTCGCCTCTTTTTATATCAAAGGAAAGATTCTTCAGAACTTCATTCTTTCCATAAGAAAACGACAAATTTTTTATTGTTATTTTCTTCCAATTTTCTGGGAATTCAATTTTACCTTTTTCATCCTCAATTATCACAGGTTCCATCAAAATATTTTGCATGCGAGCTATTCCATATTTATAAACTACAAATTCTTGGCTTGTTTCCGCCAATTCACTTACGGAAGCTACCAAACTCTGAAAATATCCATTAAATAGAACCAAATAACCGACCTCATAATAACCTTTCGAAACCCCAATTGCAATAAATGACAAGGTACCTAAACGAAAAATCAAACTTAAGGCATCTAAAGCAGCCGTTTGGCTTTGAAACAAAAAAAATCTGCGCTTGATTTTTTTATAAATATCAGCCATATAATCCTCAAGCATTTGTAAAACTTTTTCCGCCATAGCAAGGACCTTAACGCTCCTTATGTTATTGACAGTTTGAAACATCAATCCTGAAATTTCTTCCTCTTTTATATCAACTACTTGAGATGCTTGTCCTGCTTTTTTTAAAAGGACCCGAATTCACCCCCGAAGTGCAATTTTTTCATTCGGGATTTTTTTATTTTTAATTAATAAATTATTTTCAATCATAACTTTTTTTGCGGATTTATAACCTAATGATTTTCTGGGCTTACTATTTAAAATATTTTCAACC
>JAZDNE010000085.1:0-16587 GCA_043800235.1 bacterium
AAGCCTTGCGAAGTTGATTCGGTTTCTGTTGAACCTGCGTTTGGAGTTGTGGGACAAATCGGCGCGGGTTTGATGTATAGTGCGGAGCCTAAAACTGTGCCTGATATTTGCAACGGGCAAAAACTTGACGCTTATTCTTATGATTGGCAATGGACTAATGGCGCCACATTCGCAAGTGTTTCGGATTATCCGGAATGCGGGAATGGGATTGTGGAGAAAGGGGAAGATTGCGAGGTTCCTGCTGGAACACGCGGAACGGCCGCGGATATTAACGCGGAATTGGCGCGGATGGGGTGCAGTTTTACATGTCTTAATTTGGGTAATAGTATAAAATGCGGGACTTTGGCAGTCGGTTACTGCGGAAATGGAACGACAGACACGGGGGAGGAATGCGATGGGCAAGTTTGGTGCAGTGACAAATGTTTAAAAAATGGTTCTAATGTGTCTTATAATTCTTTTTGCGGGAATGGAGTAATTGAAAATGGCGAAGAATGCGAGCTTGGGACGATGGGATGCAGTTCGATATGCTTATGGATGGGAACAGCGGCGTGCGCGGATGATGGGGATGTGAGTTGCTGCGGGAACGGGGTTAAAGAAAGATGGGAAGAATGCGATGACGGGGATAATGATAATAGCGATGGATGCTCAGCTGTATGTTTAAGGGAAGGCGTTGGCGCGTGTTCAGGAGAATGTTGCGGGAATGGTAAAATAGACGCGGGCGAAGATTGCGATCTTGGAAATAAGAATGGCGCAGCTGGCGGGTTATGCAGTAATATATGTTTAAATATAGGTAATTCCGCTACTTGCGGTAATGGGGTTATTGAAGCGGGCGAGGATTGCGATGAGGGAGTATTTAATGGAAAAGTAAAGGATGGAGGGAATGTCATAGGGTGCGGTTTGACTTGCGTTAACGCAGGGACGGTAAAAGGCAGCATCGCGACCTCAACGCCATATCAATTGGTTACTGCCGTAAATGGACCTGCCGTGGGACAAACCGCGGCTACTGCGGACATTACGGCGAAAGTAAAAGAGGGCTCTAATTGGACAAAGCAAGGGACAGCTAAATTTACAATACAATGCGGATTTCAAAATGACGCGCAATGCCCCGCGAATATGAATATGGGAGTGGGTAATAACGGGTGTTGCTATACGAAACCGTCGGTTGTGTCGCCTCTTAATGATATGACTAATGTTTGCCCGAATGGCGCGATTGAAGTTGTGTTTAATCAGATTATGGATAAAGACGAATTGGAAAAAGCGGTGATTTTGGAGAAGAAAAGCGTCGATGGAACTTGTCCTGCTGTATTGGGAGATTTTCAAGAAAACAAAAAAGCAAAAAAACAAGAAAACAACTGGAATAAATTGGAAATTGGACCCTCCAATACGGCGGGCAAGAATTGGAAATTGGGAAATTTTATGGGAAAAATTAAGGAATTTTTATTTGATATTTTTATTGATAATGGATTATTGAGCCGAGAGGATAAAGATTCTTTATGGATGTTGACTCCAATTATGAGCAACGCTAAAAATATTTTAGCCGGTTTAATGAATTTTGCGAGAGCGGATGTCGAGACTTGGTGCAAGGTCGGGCAAAAGATAATTTCAAGAACGAATACGGATGGAATTGAGGCGGTTACATTCGGAGATGGTTATGAGTATAGATTTGAAAATGAGAGTGAGTTAACGGATTGGACAACAGAAGGAGTAGTAGATTTTGATATTGCAAATATAGATAATGTTGCAGCTTTTAGAATTGGAGGGGGAACTATTATGGACTTGTATAAAACCAATAAGTTTTATGGAGTATGGGATATTGCCTTAAAACATATTGATCAAACGGAGACGCTTATGTTAAGAACAAATTCTAATAGCTATAGTTTAAAGCTTGAAACGGATAAAATAACCTTGCAAAAAGGGTTAGCATCTTTGTTCGAAGGCGACATTGATCTTCCTGAAAATACATGGGCAGCTATAAAGATTATTAGGAACATGGATGCTGTTAATAATTTAAAAATTTTTAAAGGCAATGAAGAAATAATAGCTATTACAGATCATAGTAGCGATAATATACAAAAATTATCTTTTCTTGGCTTCACTAAAGAAAACGCAAGCGATTTATATATAGATAATATAAAGTATACTCCAATGGTTTTATCGGAAGCCGTGCCGGCGGGAACAGGCACAATAGCAACCATCATGCCGACAGCGTTGATAGAAAGCGGAGCGGAGTATAGATTGAATTTTGACGGGCTAAAAAATATCTATGGGGTGGCGGCGGCAAGTATTGCGGACGCGAATAAAATAGAAGTGAGCGCGAGAAGCGAAATTTGTTTAATTGATCATTTGAATGTTTTCATAGATCCTATATCTCCTTCAACATCGACTACTGACGATATATTTATTTGCGCGGGAAGAGATGATTGCGGAGCGAAGACTGAGATAACATTGGATGACGACGCTAATCCTGAGACGGCGGGCAATCAGCATTTGTATAGGGCGTACGCTTTGGATCAAGATGGAAATATTTTGACTGCGAATTTTACATGGCTTGAGCATGACAGTTATAATACGAATGGCAATTTATCAACTGGCGCGATTAAAATTGAAGGCAATGATATATCGCAAAAATATGTTACGGCGTTTCCGTTGGAAGAAGCGAGTGCGTCTGTGGAAATTGGAGCTTATGACGGTTATGGATATAATAGCGCGGCGACTTCTACGGTTGATATAATATTATTTATGTGTAATAATCCATGGCCGCCGATTTCGGAGTTTCCGTACGAGGATTCGGATTATAATTTTTCTACTTATGTTTGTTTGGACGCGGGAGATCAAAATGATTCGGGCGATGATTTTACCGGATTTGGAGATACAGCTCCGATAGGAAGTTATAGGGTTTGTCGCGTTGGCGCGGAGAACGAAGGGTTAAGATGCGAAACAGACGCGAATTGCGGCAGAGAGATTGGGAGCTGTGAAATTAAAGTTTTAAAGGAATATTTGTGGGTGGAGGAATGAGGAAGTTCACATATGATTTTTAAATTTTATGGCAAGCGATAACACAGTAAAAAAAGAAGAAGAGAAAGAAGTGGAAGAAGGCGGAGAAGAGAGAGAACGCGAGTTTGACGAGTATGAGGAGGAGAACAGGTTAAGAATAGAGAAAGGGGAAGAGAGGAATAAAAAAGAAGAGGCGGAGGATGAAAAGGTTAAGATTCCGGAGAAAATAAAAATGGAAGCGCCGGGAGAAATTGTATGGTGGATATTGAGCATGGAATTATGGTCGTTATTATTCGCTCCATTGTTTTTTCTTTTGATTTTAGTTGAATGGATGGCGTTGAAAGTCGCTATTGTTTTTAAATTTCCTAAATGGAAAAAGATTTTAACAGGAATTATGTTTATTGTCGCTTGTTTTGAGATTTTGATTTTTGTTGTATTGATAGTGATGGTAAAAGAAAAATGGGCAGTAGCAGTTGATACGGCAGGATCTATATTTGCGGCAGGACCTTACGCGTTATATAAATGGATTACTTCTAAATGAGAGATGCTGTAATTGCGATATGAAAATTTTTTTTCAATCCATTTTAGATTTTATTTTTCCGATAGAATGCGTTGGATGCGGGGATGAGTTGCGCGCGCATAACCTATCTCAAGATAGGAATTATTGGCTTTGCGATTATTGTTTTTCTAAAATTGAATTTAATAAAAAACAGATTTGTCCGCTTTGCGGAAGAGAAATTAAAATCGGATATAGTTGTGTTTGCGCGGCGGGAATTGAAGTCGGATTAGAGGGTATAGAGTGGAAAGACGGCGAAGAATATAATAATATCAGCAATCAAAAATTTAAAATTAAAAATTTAAAATCTTGGGTTGATGTTTATATAACTTTTGTAGATTTGAAGAAAAATCCGCAGGTGGCGAGGCTGATTCATAAGCTGAAGTATGAGTTTGTGGAAGGCGCGGCCGCGGATTTAGCAAAAATAGGGATAAAATTTTTGGATAAAATTTGTAAATTTGCGGACGGTTATTCCGGCGGGTTAGAAATTAGCAATTTATTATTTGGCGGGGATGTTATTTGGGCGCCTATTCCATTGCATAAAAAAAGATTGTTATGGAGAGGATTTAACCAATCCGAATTGATTTTAAGGGAAATAGAAAAAAGAATAAGAGAAGAATATAAAGAAAGCCGCCAATACAGCGAGAAATTGGAAATTGAAAATTTAAAATTTGCCATTAGAACAGATATTCTTATCCGTAAAAAAAATACCCGTTTTCAGGGTAAAAGCAAAATGGCGGAGAATGATAGACGAGAAAATATGAGAGGAGCATTTGAGGCGCGACGCTGTGGCGCGATTTCAAATGTTAATCCCGCATCAAGTGCGGGACAAATTTTAAAAAAATTTCAAATTTCATTGCCTGCGCCGATTTTGCGACAGGCAGTCAAGTTTCAATTTTTTAAAAAAAATTGCGTCAAAAATGATCATAAAGCGGGAGTTAGAGATGAGCATTTTTTTAAGGATAAGACGGTTATTTTATTTGATGATGTTATTACTGCCGGCGCGACTATGGAAGAATGCGCGCGCGTTTTAAAAGAAGCGGGAGCTATGCGCGTTATAGCGATGGCTGTGGGAAAAGGTTGATGGTGGAAGAACGAATGTTGACGAATTTATGACGAATAAAAACTAATCGCGAATAATTGTTATTCGTTATTAACGAGTTTAAGCGATTTCTCGTCGCTTTACTCCTCGAAATGACAAGAAATACTTGCTTTATTAAATTATGGAGAGCTTGTTTTGAGCGCGATGTCCATATGCCTGCGCCCACTCGGCAAGTTTTTCAATTACTTTTTTATTTGCTAAAATATTTTTAAGATAATTTTTATACTCCGCCGATTTTATTTTTTTTTCTATTTCTTGCGGGATCGGATAGGACATATTCGCCCAATAGGATTTATAAGAGGAAATTTCGTCTTCAACCTCTTTTTCTTCAACTTGTATGTCCTCGATCTGCGCTATCTGTTTTATTGCGAGAGCAATTTTAACTCGCTTTACAGCTTGTTCTGTAAAATCTTTTTTTATGTCTTCCTTGCTTTTTTTAATGTGAGATAAATAATCTTCGAATTTTCCTCCTTGAGACGAGATATTAGCTTCAAGTTCTCCGAGCATTTTATTTGTTTCGCTATCTAATAGGATATCTGGGATTTCATCAAATTCGCATAAATTTAATAATTTATCTAATAATTCTTCTTCAAATCTTTCTTTCTCATTTCGTTCTTTATCATTTTTGATTATTTGTTTAATATGTTCCTTCAAATCTTTCAGCGTGTCAAAATTTCCGAATGAATTCGCGAATTCGTCATTCAAATCAGGAAGAATTCTTTCATATACCTGGTTCATCTTTAATTTAAAAGTTATATTTTTCCCCGCTAATTTTTTATCAAAATGCTCTGTCGGATACATTACATCAAATTCTTTCTCTTCTCCACCCTTCATTCCGGCTATGTTTTCATTAAATGTTTTTGGAAAAATTTCTTTGCCTGCTATTATTCGATAATTCTTGAATTGCCCTCCTTCCAAAGGAATTTTATCAAACAACATATTAAAATCAATATTTACAACATCTCCATTTTTTGCGGCTCTTGCGGTAATAACTTCTTTTGCTTTATGATCCCGCAACTCGCATAGCGTTTTTTCGATTTCACTTTCTTTTATTTCTATTTCTTTTTTCTTTGCGATTATTTTTTTATAATCGCCTAATTTTACATTTGGCAGCAAGCTGGCCGTCGCTTTATAAGTTAAAGATGAACCATGCTCTAATTTTTCAATATCGACGACGGGTTCTCCGATAACTTTGAGATTTTCTTTCAAGAAGGTTTCTATAAGGGTATCTTGAAATATTTTTGGAAGAGCATTATTCAATAATTTTGTTTCTCCTATTTGCTGTTTTACGATTTCATAAGGAGTTTTACCGGGTCTAAATCCAGCGAGAGTTATTTTTTCCGCCTCGCTCAAAAGATATGGTTTTAATTCTTCATAAGGAATTTCTATAAGAAGTTCCACTTGTGATTTCGGCAAGATTTTTTTAGTGATTTGCATAATATTTGTAAGTTGTTGTTAAATCTGTTAAGATAAATTAAAGAGTTGACAATAAAGGCAATATCAGCATAAGAATCATAGATAAAGTGATAAATAAAACTATCAAAGTAAGCAATGTTTTTTTTAGTTTAGATTTCTTCATAGTCTGATGTCCATAATTTGCGGATAGTATTCGAATATTTTGAAAACAAATTTATCCGAATAATTTAGATTATCATTCGGATTTTTGTGTCATTTGGCTAAAAATTTATAGGTTCGAATTATACTTTAGTATACCATATGTTAAAAAAATGGCAAATTGCAGAAATTATTCCAGAAGAATCACAAGAAAATTTTAGCGGAATTAACCCGATAATATCGCAATTTTTATATAATCGAGGAATATTGGATAAAGAAATGATTCGAAAATTTTTACATCCAAGTTATGCCGATGATTTGCATGATCCTTTTTTATTTCGCGATATGGGAAAAGCTGTTCAGAGAATTTTGAGCGCTCTTTGCAATGGCGAAAAAATAACGATTTTTGGAGATTATGACGCGGATGGCGTGACTTCGACTATTTTAATGGAAAAAGTATTGCGAAAACTATGGAAATTAGAATTTAGAAGCAAGAATTACGAATTTCCAAAAATAGATGTTTACATTCCGCATAGAGGAAAAGAAGGATATGGTTTAAACAAAGATGCTTTAAAATATATAAAAGATAATGGAACGGGGTTGATTATTACAGTTGATTGCGGAGTAAGCAATTTTGAAGAAGTGGACTATGGGAATTCTTTGGGGATGGATATAATTATTACCGACCACCATCAACCGCAGGAAAAGTTGCCGAACGGATACGCTATTTTAAATCCGAAAATTATAGATGATAAGTATCCTTTTTATGAATTGGCGGGAGTAGGCGTGGCGTTTAAACTGGCGCAGGGGCTTATAACAAGTTTAAAATTTAAAGGTAAAAGTGAAAAGTTGAAATTAGAGAGTATTGAAAAATGGTTATTGGATTTGGTGGCTGTGGGGACTGTGGCGGATTGTTGCAAGCTTATTGACGAGAATAGGGTATTGGTCAAATATGGACTTTTAGTTTTAAATAAGACAAAAAATATAGGATTGAAGGCGCTTATTGATTTTAGTATTGCCAAAAGATATAACAATAGTGTAAGATGTTTTAATCAAAATGGGAATCGCGATGCGGGAGAATTTGGTATAAGTAAAGAAAAATTAGAAATTGAAAATTTGAAATTGAATAAAGATATTGATGCGTGGAATGTCGCTTTTCAAATCGCGCCGAGAATTAACGCGGCTGGAAGGTTGGGTCATGCTAATACCGCTTATGAGCTTTTGTCAACCGATAATGAAGAAAAAGCTCAAAAGATAGCCTGCGATTTAGATGAGACAAATAACAGAAGGCAGGTTTTGACTGAAAAATCAGTAAAAGAAGCGATTGATATAATTGAAAGAGAGCAAAAAGATAAAGAAGTTTTTTTTGTTTATCAAAAACATTGGGAACAGGGGATTCTTGGGTTGATAGCTGGAAAAATTTGCGAGCGGTATTATAAACCTGTTTTTGCATTTACGAAAATTGAAGATGAGGTTGTCGCTTCCGGAAGAAGCATAGCGGAGTTTAATATGATAGAAGCATTAAGGGAGATGGAAAATGGCGAAGATAAAAAAAATAAATTGGAAGTTAAAAAATCAGAAATTGGCGGGTATAAAAAATATTTAAAGCGGTATGGGGGGCATTCGCAAGCTTGCGGAGCGAGTTTGATGGGCGAAGAATTTTTTGAGGGATTTAAAGAAACTTTTTTACGAATAGCAGAGAAGAAATTAAAGGGCGCGGAGCTTTATCCTAAGCTTAATATAGACGCGGAGTTAGATATTAAAGATATAAGTTGGGATTTAGTTGATAATATAAAGTTATTAGAACCTTTTGGAGAAAACAATCCAAAGCCTTTGTTGAAATTTAAAAATTTAAAAATTTTAGATTTAAGAATTATTGGCAATGGAGGAAAACATTTAAAAATGAAATTGGGAGACAGTGGAATTAAGAATTGGAAAATTAATAAAGATGGCAGAGAAAGGGAAGAAGCGGAGCAGAAATTAGAAATTGGACAGGAAATAACGATTGATGCTGTTGGGTTTTCGATGAATGACGAGGAACGGTTATGGGGAGAAAAACTTAAAGCGAAAGATGCGATTGATATCGCGGGATATATTGAGGTTAATGAATGGAATGGGAATAGCAATATACAGATTAAGATAGTCGATATTAAAAAATTAAATTAGGTAAATTTTATTATGTTTATAAAAAAAGTAGGCATTGATCTTGGGACAATGAACACTTTGGTGTATGTGCCAAAAAAGGGGATCGTTATTAACGAGCCTTCTGTTGTCGCTATTTCAATGATTGATAAAAAAATTTTAGCTGTCGGAGCAGAGGCAAAGCTTATGCTTGGACGAACTCCCGATACAATCGTTGCCACAAAACCTCTTAAAGACGGCGTTATCGCGGATTATAAAACTACGGAGGCTATGCTTAGATATTTTATAAATAAAGCGGTTGGCGGAATAAAAATTTTTAGACCAGAAGTTATGGTGGCTGTTCCGGCTGGCATAACATCAACTGAAAAAAGAGCTGTGATTGACGCCACTATCGCCGCTGGCGCGAAGGCGGCGTATATTATCAAAGAACCGATAGTCGCGGCGATTGGCGCGGGAATTCCTATAGGGAGCGCGTCAGGGCATATGATTATAGATATTGGCGGCGGCACATCAGAAATGGCTGTAATTTCATTGGGGGGGATAGTCGCGTCCACATCTATAAGAGTAGGAGGCAATAAATTAGATTATGCGATTTCGAATTATGTAAAGAAAAAATATGGGCTTGCTGTTGGCGAACGAACAGCGGAGGATATTAAAATAAATATCGGGTCCGCATTATTTTTAGAGAATAGATTGACTATGAAAATAAGAGGTCGCGATATGATCTCAGGATTGCCGAGAACTGTCGTAGTAAATTCCGATGATGTTACAGAAGCTATACAAAATGAATTAGAAGCGGTTGTTGCGGCGGTAAAAGCGGTTCTTCATAATACGCCGCCGGAACTCTCGGCGGATGTTATAGAAAAAGGGATGATTCTTTCAGGAGGATCAAGCATGCTTCGAAATATTGATAAATTGCTTTCGCGCGCCACAGGCGTCGCGGCTTATATAGCTGATGATCCATTGCTTTGCGTGGCAAAAGGCACAGGAATCGCTTTGGAAAATTTAGATATGTATAAGAGAAGTTTATTGGCGATGAAATAATCTTAATATTTGTATGTGTCGGAAATTATTATACGCAGGAATAATTTGTTTAGCGGTATTTTGCGTTTTTCCATACAACATGGGTTTTGCGGATGAAAAATTAAATGCGAGAGAATTTAGAGAGGAATGGACTTTGGAAAGATACGCAAAATATTTTTATAATCGATACAGCTCCCATTTTGATAAGCGCGGGTTTTTTTATATGGCGCCTGATTATGGCGTAAACTACTGGAAATATCCTGTTACAGCAAGAGAATATCTGTCTTTGGCGATGTATTATAAATATAGAGCGTTGGACGGCGATCCAAAAGCTATGGAAATTTTAGAAGATGCAATTTATAACGCGCGCCGTGAAATATCATCGAGACCGAAAAATACGCAATCATTTGAAGACGCGGAGACATTTTTTTTAATGGCGCGAATAATAGAGCAAATTCCAGGTATTTTTAAAAATTCTAAATTAGAAAATTTAAATTCTGAAGATGTTAAGTTTAAAAAAAATTTAACTGATAGCTCCGCTCAAATGATTGTTTCGCAGGATAAACTGCTTGAGTGGATCGCGAGTTATGCGGAATATGGAATAAAAGCTCCCGATACGGAGAATAGGGCTATTATTTCCGCCGCGCATTGGCAATATATAATTGATTATTTAGGCGCGAAAGAGTATATAAATTCGGTTGATAGGAAGAGATATAGCAAGATGTTGAAAGATAAAATTGATTTTGCGATTAAAACAAATATAAAAAATTATTGGTACATAGAAGGCAGATTCGATGATTTTACGCCGCATTATCATGCGGTGAGCGCGTATATGTTAATGGTTTATTCGAAATTGACTGGAGACGATAAATATTTTTATATCGCAAAGAAAATGTATAAAAATTTAAAAATGTCATCGTTTGATAATGGAATGGTGGAAGCGCAATTAGGTCATAGACCTCGCGGTCTTGGAGCGCAGTTTTATTTAATGGCGGGGTTGCTTGGAAAATCAGTCGGCGATTCTGATTATACAACTTATTTATTTTATGGTTTTGGCGATCGTTTTTTCAGCGATCCTAATTATCCGAATCGTCTTGAATATCATTCTACAGTCGAAGGAGAAGAACCTTATTTCCATGATGATTATAGTTTCGCGGATAAAGCGGAGTTTGCTTTAGCTATTCCGTCTTTGGCAGGTTTTTCAACTGCCACGATTGAGGCGGCTGGAATTTTTTTATCGCAAGCGGAGGATGGCGATAAAACATATGATGATAATTTTAAAATTGGAGTGTTTGATAAAAATTTAACATCATCAATTCATCAAGACGATATGTTTAAGTTTACATATAAACTTTTTATCCCTAAGGTAATTTCTCAAAAAAAATTTATTCAAAAAAACACAGGTCGTGAAATAATTTTTGGCGAGAAAAAAATTATACTTGGCAGTTTTGGAAATTATTCAAGAATAGCAAAATAATTTATATCCGCTCGTTATGAATGGGTTTTGCCAAAGCGTAATTATGGCGACAGTCCCATTATTTAACTATTTTTTTTTGTGTGATATAATTAGGGGGAATAAAATAAAATAATAAAATAACAAAAAATATATGTCCATCAAGAAAGCTATTATTCCTGTCGCAGGATTTGGCACGAGATTTTTGCCTGCGACAAAAGCGCAACCTAAAGAAATGCTTCCGATAGTTGATAAGCCAATCATACAATATTTAGTCGAAGAAGCGGTCGAATCAGGGATAGAAGAGATTATTTTTGTAACCGGACGCGGCAAGCGAGCGATTGAAGATCATTTTGATCATTCTTATGAATTAGAGCATAATTTAGTTGAAAAAGGAAAACATAATTTTTTAGAAAAGATTTATAAAATTTCAAAATTAGCAAAATTTGTTTATGTAAGGCAACCTGAACCTCTTGGAGACGGACATGCTCTTTTGTGTGCTAAAAATCTTATTAACAATGAGCCATGCGCTGTTTTATACGGCGATGATATAGTGTACAGCAAAGTCCCTTGTTTAAAACAAATGATTGAGGTATATGAAAAATATAAAGACACGATTATTGCTTTGGAGGAAGTCGAGAAAAAAGATGTAGAAAAATATGGAATAGTAAAAATTTCGAAAAAGCAAGAGATGGAAGATAGAATTTATAAGATAAAAGATATCGCGGAAAAACCTCTTATAAAGGACGCTCCGTCTAATTTGGCGATTGTGGGAAAATACATTATTACTCCCGAGGTGTTTGAAATATTAGAGAAAATTAAACCTGATAAAAGCAAAGAGATTAGACTTGCCGACGCGCTTAAAAAATTTTTGCGCAAAAGAAATATATATGGATATAAATTTGAAGGGGTAAGATATGATTGCGGAAGCAAGATGGGTTTTTTAAAAGCGACAGTGGAGTTTGGTTTAAGGCATGAGGAGGCTGGAGAGGAATTCAGGAAGTTTTTAAAGGAGAAAAAATATTGATTCAATTTTTTAATTTTTAAGAAGTATGATTTTTCAAAAAAGAAAAAATATTAAACTTTGTATAATATTCGCTATTTTTTTATTCCTCATATTTTCAGGTTTTAGTTGTAAAATACAAACGGCGGCGGAAAAAGAAGCCATAAAACCTGTTTCTTTGGAATTTTGGGGTGTTTTTGATAATAGCGATGATTATAACGAGGTATTCAGCGCTTATAAGGCGTTGCACCCGAACATAACGATTAAATATAAAAAATTAAGATACGAAGAATATAAACAAAAACTTTTGGAGGCGTTCGCGGAAGGCGAAAGTCCAGATATTTTTTCAATACATAATACTTGGATTGGAGAATACAACGATAAAATTGAACCTATGCCAGAATCTGTTAAGATGCCGTTTCAGGAAGAAAAAGGTTCGATAAAAAAAGAAATTATAACAACAATAAAAAAAGTGCCGAGTATCTCGCTTTTAAAATTGAAAAATGATTTTGTGGAAGTCGTTTATGATGATTGCGTTATAAATAAAAACGGAAAGAGCGAAATTATTTGTCTTCCATTCAGCCTTGATACGCTCGCTATGTTTTATAATAGGGATATTATGAATGCCGCAGGAATACCCGAAGCTCCTAAAATATGGAGCGAGTTTCAGGATATTGTTAAGAACATAACAAAATATAACGGCGACGGCGAGATAATTCAATCCGCCACGGCTTTAGGCGAGGCAAATATAGAGCGCGGAGTTGATATTCTTTCCTTATTGATGATGCAAAACGGAGCGAATATGGAAGAAGATAAAAGAGTTATGTTTAATATGCCAATCGGGAAAGAAAATTTGTCCGCGCAAGTTGGATATACTCCAGGTCTTGAGGCTTTTAAATTTTATAAAGCGTTTTCTGATCCGTCAAAAGAAGTTTATACATGGAATAATAAAATGCCAAATTCGTTAGACGCATTTATACAAGGCAGGGTAGCTTTATTTTTCGGTTATAGTTATCATAATCCTATAATAAAAGCCCGTTCGCCTAAATTAAATTTTGCGATTGCATCCGTTCCGCAAATCGCGCTTGAGGGAGCGCAACCAGTCAATATTTCCAATTATTGGGTACAAGTTATTTCCGATAAATCAAAAAATAAAGACATTGCGTGGAATTTTATACAATTCGTAGCGACTAATCCAAAAGTAGCGAATCTTTATTTGAATAAGACAAAAAAACCGACTGCTCTTCGAAGTTTGATAAATGAACAGCTTAATGATATGGAAATATATCCGTTCGCTTCTGAAATTTTAACCGCGAAAAGTTGGTATAAAGGAAAAAACGCTGGCGCTATGGAAAAAATTTTTGCCGATATGGTCTCATCAGTAGGCGCGGAATCAGAAGATAAAGAATTTCAGTCATCCTTGAACGAAGCGGCAAGGAAGATAGGTCAGACTTATTAAATATTATTTTTTAGCTCGACTATGAAAAAATTTATACCTCTAATAATAGCATTATCCATTTTTATATTTTGCCATCCTGTCCGCGCTAACGGGTTGCTCCCCGAATGCGATATAAGCGGGGAGGGCAGAGCATGCGAGCTTAATGATTTTTTAGCATTGGCTGTAAATTTGATAAATTATATGCTTGCAATCGCCGGGAGTTTGGCGCTTTTATTTTTTATTTATGGAGGATTCAAATGGCTTACAGCAGCCGGTAATTCAAGCAAAGTTGATGAAGGAAAACAAGTTTTAATTTCCGCGACATTTGGAATTTTAGTAGTGCTTGCGAGTTGGATGATAGTTAATTTCGTTTATACGACATTATATGGAACAGGGCAAGAAGGAGGCATAAAGAAGGAGTGGTGGAAAAATTGAATTTATTAAAAATAAGATTAAGAAATTTACTAATTGAGATGCTTTGGAATAAGGACATAATTTTGCCTTGCGAGAGTTTTAAAAATTTAGTATAATGTATATATCATACAATCAATAAATCAATGAATCATAAAAATAATATGGATGCCATGCAAAAAATTTTAAAAGAAATATTAAAAGAACAAAAGGAAGTTAGAAAAATTTTAAAAAGCCACGATAAGCGGTTCGATCAAATTGATAATCGGTTTAATGAAGTTGATAATCGGTTTAATGAAGTTGATAATCGGTTTAATGAAGTTGATAATCGGTTTAAAGAAATTGATAATCGGTTTAATGAAGTTGATAATCGGTTTAATGAAATTGATAATCGGTTTAAAGAAGTTGATAATCGGTTTAATAAACAGGATGAGAAATTTGAATTTAATCTTAAAAAGGAAATTGAAAAGCAAGGGAAAGAGTTCCAATTGCATATTTCCGTTTTAGTGGAGGATTTTGACGCGAAGCTTAAAGTTCTTTTTGAGCAATTTGAAGAGATAAAAAATACTTTAGATTCGCATACTGAAATGATTGGCGAGATAAAAGAAGATATAGAGATTATGAAAAGCGATCTTAAGATAATGAGGCGGGAATTAACAGGCAAAGCGGAATTGAGGGATGTTATGGCATTGGAGAAAAAAGTTAGGGCGTTGGAGGAAAGAGTTGGGATGAGGTGAAATTTAATTTTTAAATATAGATTTTAAACTAAATATATTGCTTAATTGTTCTATTTTTTACAATAGAACAATTAAACAATAGAACAAAAATTTTTATGCGAAAACTAACTGTACTTTTACTGTTGGTATGCGCGATTATTATCGGCGCGCCGAAGATTTCGAAAGCGTTAGTGGATCCATGGGGCGATGTTGGCAGTACTCCAACAGAGAACATGCTCAAAACTACCACAGGTCTTGGCGATACTGATCCTCGTACTATGATTGCGAGCATTATCAAGCTTGTTTTGGGATTTTTGGGAATTATCGCGGTAGTTATTATTTTAGTGGGCGGGTTTAAGTGGATGACAGCCGGCGGGAACGATGATCAAGTCGGAGAAGCGAAAAAATGGATTTATTCGGGAGTTGTGGGATTATTGATAGTGCTTGCTTCTTACGCGCTCGCGAATTTCGTTTTAACTCAGTTAATTGGTGTGACAACTGGTTAGAAAGGATTGCGGAAAATTTAATTTTAAAGTATAGATTTTAAACTAAATATATTGCTTTTGTTCTATTTTTTACAATAGAACAATTAAGCAATAGAACAACAATTTTTATGCAAAAAACAAAAAAAATTATTACGCTTTGCGCGGTATTATGCGCGACAGGGTTCATTATCGCGCCTCTTTTTGTAAAAGCTAATTTGTCTGATAATGTTTGGGGCGGAGTGGAAGGTAGTGGAACGGTGGTCGGAAATGATATGACTGAGATAGGAATGGGAAACAAAGATCCGAGGGAAATTATCGCGAGCATCATTAAAATTGTTTTGGGATTTTTGGGAATTATCGCGGTAGTTATTATTTTAGTTGGCGGGTTTAAGTGGATGACAGCCGGCGGTAACGAGGATCAAGTCGGAGAAGCGAAAAAATGGATCTATTCAGGAGTTGTGGGATTATTGATAGTGCTTGCTTCTTACGCGCTCGCGAATTTTGTTTTAACTCAGTTAATGGATGTGACAGAAGATGACGAGCCTGTAGGCAATGCTTTAATAGAGACTAAAACAGACGATGGCGATATTACAGTTGATGGTGCTGAATAGCAAAATTTACAATTTTTGAAAAATTTTTTGGTTTAATAAAGCCTAAAAAATTTAAGAATTTTGTAAAAAAATGCATTCGGTAATACGCCCTTGATTAGTGTCTGTTGAAATAGTAATAAATTTACTGTCCCGCCAGAGTATCCCTTAATGGGACATCGGCGAAAGTTTGATAATCGTGACTGTCGCTAAAAATAATCGCATTGTTTTGTAATTCTAACTTTATAATTCTAATTTTTGGAAGGAGGTGAATATAATGAAAAAAATAAAAAGTTTATTTATTTTAACCGCGATTTTGTGTTTTGTCGCAATGCCTGTTTTAGTTGGAAAAGTTGGAGCGCAAACTGATGATGAGAAAGGAGTTGATCCTTGGGGACTTAGAGATGCAGATACGACTTTGGATGACAATTATGTGACAAGTTCCACAGGATTGGGACAGAAAGATCCTCGCGCGACTGCTGTTTCTATTATCAATGTTATGTTAGGTTTTCTTGGAATAATTGCGGTAGTGATTATTTTGATCGGCGGATTTAAGTGGATGACAGCCGGCGGGAACGAGGATCAAGTCGGAGAAGCAAAAAAATGGATTTTCTCAGGAATTATCGGCTTGTTAATAATTCTTGCCTCTTACGCATTGGCGAAATTTGCGGTTGATCAACTTATAAAGGCTACTTCTACGCCGTCAGATTAGAAATTTTACTAGTAAAATTTTAAAGCGCCCTATTGGGCGCCCTATGGAGCTATTGGGGGGACTGTCGCCGAATGCCTCTTTGTCCTAAATCGAGAATTCCTTTTTGAAGTGCAATTTTTTCTTTGGTATAATGAGGATATATGAAGAAGAAAAAATATAGCCATTTAAACCAATTAGAAAGAGACCGTATTGAGTCGTTAATCAATGCGGGGCACAAACAAATAGACATAGCTAAAATTTGAGAAAGAAATTCTGGGACGATATCAAGATAACGGAAAAGAAACGGTTTTGAACGAGACGGGAAGGAAAAAATAAAAGGGGAATACGGCGCTACTCTTGCAGGGCAAAAGGCAAAAGTAAAAAGAAGACTTGCAAAATATCAAGGCAAAAAAATAGAAAAAAATATTGAGT
>JAZDNE010000089.1:0-3692 GCA_043800235.1 bacterium
AAAACAAAAAAAGGAAATTATTTCATATTAGAATATAAGGGAGAGCATTTAATTGGTTCGGAGGACTCGGATTATAAAGAAGCAATCGGCAAGGAGTGGAAAAAATTAAGCGGGAAAAACTATTGCTTTAGATGGGTAGAAAAAAATAATATTGATAGCGTTATTAGTGAAATCTCTGAATTATAAGCAACAAAAAGTCGAAAAATTAATTGAGAATCAAAATTTAGGCCGAAGATAGATGACGGATGTTGGGATATCCGATTTCCAGACAGATATTCGGAAATCTGATATCCTAAAAAAGAGAAAAAGGTGTCAGGTGGTGGACGTCGTATTGGTGGACGTCGGATGTCCACAAAGTTAAACAAATAAAATTATGGAAATTGAATTAGAGAAAACATTTTTATTGAAAAATATTCCGGCAGGACTGGAAAAATGCAAGTCAATTGAGATTATTGATATTTATATCCCAAAATCAGTAAGGCATCCTGTTTTGAGGATTCGTAAAAGAGGCGATATCTATGAAATGACCAAAAAATATCCTTTAGTCGGAAAGGATTCCTCAGAACAGGGAGAATACACTATTTCCCTGGCAAAAGAAGAGTTTGAGGAACTTTTTAAAATTAAAGGAAAAAGATTTCGAAAAATCCGCTATTTTTATCCTTTCAATGGGAAAACGGCAGAAATAGATCTTTATTTAGATGATTTAAGGGGGCTTGGCGTAGTTGATTTTGAATTTAATTCACGACAGGAAAAAAATAATTTTAAAGCGCCAGATTTTTGTTTAGTTGATGTTACGCAAGACGAGATTTTTGCCGGAGGCTTGTTGGCGGGTAAAAAATATTCGGATCTAGAACCGTTTTTAAAAAAGTATAATTATAAAAAGATAATCAAAATTTAGGCCAGAGGTAAAATTATGGCTAAATCCTTTCGGCCGTTTGCCTTGATTCTAGAAAAATGTTTGCCCTAGAAAATCGAATTATGGAAAGAAAAAACTACACAACGTTTTTGATGAATATAATTTGGCGAAGTTGGTTTCTTTTGCAATCAACAAATGTAGTCTTAATAAGGTAGAAGTGGTTATTGATAGAGCCGACCGTAGATTGCTGGATGGTAAATTTGATAATTTCAATAATTATTTGATGAGTAAAGTTAACACAAAGACCATGAAAAGGATAGAATTTGTTACTCATGTTAATTCAGAATATGTTAATGCTATGCAGATATCAGATCTTGTTAGTGGTGCAATTAAAGATTTCGTAACTGGCAGGAATAAAGACTTGAGAGTGGTTGTCAATAGACGTTTTTTAATTAAAATATATTGAAACAAATAAAAAAAGCGGGCACCCAGACCTGGGACACGCTTCAGGATTAATAATAGCAAACCATAAAGAGTTGTCAAGAGTCGCCAAGGGTTCTAAATTACTCGACTCCCGAAGTCGAATAGAAGAAATAGGGTCGAAATATATAACACCAGGTGTTGTGTAAAAAAATAAAATTATGAAAAAGAAAAACGATTTTAAGTATAAATTGGTCAGCGGGCCGGGGGACGAGCTTTTTGACGATTGCCCGATATGCCGGGCAATGAAGGCGGCGCAAGACAAGGGGAGAGAGCCGACAGAGGAGGAATTAAAAGAGGCGTTCAAGAAAGCCAAAGAAGGAGGCGCCATAGTCGGCGGAGAATGGTTTAAGGAAGAAAAATAATAAGAGTAAGCGACTCCCGAAGTCGAATAGGAATAGCGCGATATAGTATGAAAAAATCAATCTTAATCATAACCTTGGCCGCGGCAGTTATGGGAATCGCCGCCGCAACTTTGGTATATCCAAAAAAGGAAGCTGAAACAATTAAAGTGAAGGTATATTTTAATAACAGCATGATGGACCCGGAATTTTCCTGCAATAAAGTTTTCCCCGTAGAAAGGGAAGTTCCTAAAACTCAAGCCGCAGCCAGAGCGGCTTTAGAAGAATTATTGAAGGGACCGATAGACGAAGATAAAAAACAGGATTTTTTTACTAACATTAATTCCGGAGTGAAAATTCAAAAATTAACTGTTGAAAACGGAGTTGCCAAAGTTGATTTTGATGAGCAATTAGAATTTCAGGTTGGCGGTTCTTGCCGGGTGGCGGCGATTAGGGCTCAAATTACTGAAACCCTGAAACAATTTCCAACAGTAAATAAGGTTATAATCTCCATCAACGGCCGAACCGAAGACATTTTACAACCCTAGCTGACTGAATTAATCGATTTACGAAATCGATTTTATTGACAATTTATTGATTTTTTATAATATTAAATTAGCATCCCGCGTGTTAATTTGAAAGGAGGAAAAATTATAGGGAATAAATAAAGCACCCGCAGCGAAAAAAGATAAGAAAAAGCGAGGATATCTAATTTAGGCTGAAAGGATGCTATGGCCTTTATAGCTCTGTCCTCGCTTCTTTAATTTATAAGTGAAGTGAGGGAAGTCCGACTTCACTCATTAATGTCGCCAGTAAGGCGGTTTTTTGTTATGATAAATTTATTATGGGCAATATTTCTATAAAAGAGAAGGTTTTAAATTCAATAAAACCAATTATCGCGAACAGCAAATTAGTTTCCGTAGATTTTGGCAAAATATCCGCTTTGGCAAAAAAACTGAAAAATTATCCTTTGCCCGGCTGGGACAATGTGTCGCAGTTTTCAGGGAATCCGGAAGAAACCATCCAATATTACTTCTTTTTAGACAGCATCAATTTTTGTTTTTGGAATAAAAAAGATAAAGCGCGCTGGGAATTTAAAAAAGGCGGGCAATGGATACACGGCTATTACGCGTATTCTTATGCGATAAAAAAAGCTTTTCTAAAAGATAAAAGATTGTTAGATGCTTTTTATCTGTCAAATATAAGTTTTCCCGAATTCTCTAAAATTTTTCAAAGTAGGGGAGAACTGCTACTACTTAAAGAGAGACATAAGATTATTCAAGAGAATTTCAAAATCCTTCAAAATAAATATCAAGGGAAAGCCATAAATTTGATCAGAGCGGCAAAAAATGACGTTAACGCTCTTGTTAATTTAATTATTCGGGATTTTCCTAATTTCAGGGACTGGACTGAACTTAAGAAGCACAGAGTTTATTTCCTGAAAAGAGCGCAATTATTCGTGAGCGATATTTATTATGCCCTTCGCGGCAAGGGCTTCGGTTATTTTAAAAACATGGAAGATCTAACCATATTTGCAGACTATAAATTGCCGCAATTATTAGAATCGGAAGGAGTTTTAATTTACGATAAAAAGCTTAGAAATAAAATTAAAACCCAAGAATTAATAAAAAAAAGCTCTTTGGAGGAAATTGAAATAAGGGCGAACACTATTTACTCATGCGAGATGATTCTGAAAGAATTAAACGGAATGGGAAAAAAATTAACTTCCAACAACCTCGACTGGATGCTGTGGGTTTTATCTAAAAAAACAAAATCTTCCTTGTCTTACCATAAAACGATTACAATAAGTTATTAAATTTTAATCGATTTACGAAATCGATTTTGTGTTATAATAGTAGAATAAATTTATATGGGTGGCAAGATTATTATATTTGATACAACTTTGCGCGACGGCGAACAGGCGCCGGGCGCTTCTTTAAGGCAAAATGAAAAATTGGAAGTCGCTTTGGCTCTTAAAGATTTGGGCGTGGATGTAATTGAAGCCGGTTTCCCCA
>JAZDNE010000128.1:0-6647 GCA_043800235.1 bacterium
TGATCCGACCGTACGATATAGGACGGCGGAAGCTCAACGGATAAAAGTTACTCCGGGGATAACAGGCTAGTCTGGTCCAAGAGTCCACATCGACGACCAGGTTCGGCACCTCGATGTCGGCTCGTCGCATCCTGGGGGTGGAGAATCTCCCAAGGGTTTGGCTGTTCGCCAATTAAAGCGGCACGCGAGCTGGGTTCAGAACGTCGTGAGACAGTTCGGTCTCTATCCGCCATGGGCGTAGAAATTTGAGAAGGCTCTTCCCTAGTACGAGAGGACCGGGAAGGACGAACCTCTAGTGTGCCGGCTGTTCTACCAAGAGCATCGCCGGGTAGCTACGTTCGGTTTAGATAAGCGCTGAAAGCATATAAGCGCGAAGCTGTCTTCAAGATTAGATTTCGTTATCAGATCCCTTCGAGATTAGAAGGTTGATAGGCGGTAGGTATAAGGCTAGTAATAGTTTTAGCCGAGCCGTACTAATAGATCGATTTACTTATGAAAAACTTTAAGAATCAAATTACACTACTGAATTAGGAAAAGATAAAAATCAAGAAAACAAAAAAGCAAAAAAACAACAAAACAATAAATAAGGAAGCAAATGAACTACCACGCGCCGCAAGCGGCGGGGTATTAAACTCTAAAACAGAATAAAAATCGAGATCATCCTGCAGAATGGCAAAAAGTGACATTTTTGTTTTGTTGTTTAGCCCACTTAGGGCGTATGCTTTATTGTTTTATTGACTTTGAGCGCAGGATTTCCGGCGCCTCTTGAGATAGGGAAACACCTGATCCCATCCCGAACTCAGAAGTTAAGCCTATCATCGCCGATGATACTCTTTTAGGGGAAAGTAGGTCGGTGCCGGGAATTGTGCGCTTAAATAAAACATAGAGATAATAAGTAAAATTTTCTATGTTTTTTTTTGTAAAAAGCTGCTCCACATTTTGAAAATGGGGGGATAATGGGGATTTTTTAAAATTGACACAGCAGATAAAATAGGATATATTAAAATTAAAATATGGCTGAAGTTAAAATTTTAATAAAAGGATATACGACAGCAGAGACAGACGGAGAAGAAAAAACATGCCCCACCATAACTCTCGTGAAAGATAATGGCTTGATTATAATTACAGATCCTGGCGTTTTAGAAAATCAGAAAATGTTGGTTGATAAATTAAAAGAGGAAGGTTTAACTGTTGATGATATAGATATAGTTTTTATTACTCATTCGCATATTGACCATTATAGAAACATTGGAATGTTTCCAAGAGCAAAGACATTGGAATATTGGGGATTGTGGGATGGAGTTTGCGCAGAAGAGTGGGATGAAAATTTTAGTGAGGACATTAAAATTATAAAAACTCCTGGGCATAACTATGACAGTTTAACAATGCTTGTAAAAACTAATAATGGTATTGTCGCAATATGCGGGGATGTTTTTTGGAAAGAAAATTTTCCTAAAGACGACCCATACGCAAGCGATAAGGAAGAATTAAAGAAAAGCAGGACAAAAATTTTGGAACTGGCGGATTGGATAATCCCTGGACATGGAGAAATGTATAGAGTTAAAAGTTCATAAAGTTCGTAAAGTTGAAAGTTGTTTTTTTGTTTTCTTGTTTTTTTGTTTTTTTGAAGTTGGTCCCTTCGTCTAGTGGTTAGGACACCAGGTTTTCATCCTGGTAACAGGGGTTCGATTCCCCTAGGGACTACTTAAATTAAAAATCCCTTTTTTAAAAGGGATTTTTTAGTAGATTTTATGATCGAAAAAATAAAAATAGCATGGTTTGGGAAACATTTCGGAGAAGAGCCGCCGCTTGCGGGAGATGATAGTCAAGGCTCAGGAGCTATATTTTTTAGCGGCTGTAATTTGCGATGTGTTTTTTGCCAAAATTTTCAAATTTCCCAAGAGATGCTGGGAAAAGATTATACCGTGGAAGAACTGGCGGAGATTATGATTAAATTGCAAGCGCAAGGCGCGATAAATATAAATTTAGTGACTTCGACTATTTGGCGGCAACAGATAAAAGCGGCTTTGATAATTGCAAAAGGAAAAGGACTTAATATTCCGATTATGTGGAATTCAAATGGTTATGATGATATTAAAATTTTAAAAGAAATGAATGGGCTTATTGATATTTATCTTCCAGATTTTAAATATGGAATTGACGAAGTCGGATTAAAATATTCGGGAGTTAAAAATTATACTATCGCGGCGATATCTGCCATACAGGAAATGTTAGCGCAGGTTGGAAATTTAAAAATTGATGAAAATAAAATTGCGAAAAAAGGTTTAATCGTTCGCCATCTTATACTTCCGAATAATATAGATAATAGCATTTCAGCGCTTAAGCTTCTCGCAGATATTGATAAAAATATTTTTATTAGTTTAATGCGGCAATATTTTCCTTTGCATAAAGCATTAGAATATCCTGAAATTATGAGAAAAATTAATGAAGAAGAATTTAAAAAAGTTTATGATGCGTTTTTGAATATTGGTTTTTCTAACGGCTGGATTCAAGAAGATGAATGTGAAAATGCGCTTATTCCAGATTTTACAAAACAAAATCCATTTGAAAAATAAAGAAGGACTGCGAGAGATTTAACTTTCGCAGTCCTTTTTTTGAAGATCTATAATTTTACATGATTTTTAACCATTGATATAAATGCGTTTTTATCATGGTTACATGTTGAGCATTCTATTAATGCTTTTTCTCCCTTAGAGAATTCTCGAAAACAGCAACCCGCATGTTCGAAAATATATCCGTTTTCGATTTTTTCATCGGTGATTTTCGGAGATAATTTTATTGCCCATAAAAGGGCCAAAAAGCCAGTAAGCCAATTTTTGTTTTTCCTATCCTCGCTGAACTCATTGTCCAGTAAGGTAACCAATGATTCATCTCTGCTCCATGTGCAAACTGGTTGAGATTTGCCATGGTGGTAGGTGTCCGTTATCAATACAACTGGTATCCGTTGTTTTAAGGAGTATTTAGCAATTTCAATACCACGAAGTTCACCATCGAAAAATACATCGGAGAGTACGCCGTGGTATTTTCCCGTTTTAATCCCTTGTTTTGCGTCAAGGGATGTTTCAACATAATCAGCTTCCACATTAACAAGTTTGTTTTTAGCAATATTTTTTGCAGTTTGTAGTTCTTTTTCCGTGTCATCGGCAACTAAAATTTTTATAACCATTTTTACACCCTCCATTTATTGCTTTCTATGCGTCCCGCAATCAGCTGGAAATTGCGCGTGGTTAGTAATATCTTTCGGCGGTTTTACTATAATTTTTTTCATTTTTTTGCTCTCCTTTTTACTTTTTAAATAATTCTTGTTGTTTGGCATACGCCTTTTTCCAATCTTCGTCATTTATTATTGAATATTGACGAGCTGGAGACCCGGGACAAATTACACCCATCCAAAAATTCCCTGTTTGTTGTGGCATAATATGTCGCGGAGCTTCTGCTATGAGCTCGCTATATTCCGGAAATAGTTTTAAATCTTCACCGGAATTGATTTTGTCTACCTTATTAATATTTGCAAGAATGACATGGAAAATGCGCGCGTCATTATCCGGCGTTACAATCTGTTCGCATAATTCGCAAAGATTGTTTTGGCTAAGGTATTTTTTTTTCTCTTGAAGTTTTTCTTCTAAAGCTTTGCCAAGCGGCTCATCCTCCCTAAGATTTTTAGTTATTTGTTTTAAATATTTAATTGGAGCATCGGATGCTAATGCAAGCGCTGTGGCATAAGCTTTTTCTTTTAATATAGAAAAAGCTTCTTTCTTTTCGCGGGGTAATGTGTAAGCGTATTGCATTGCGAGAGCGCGTTCAATATTTTTGCTCCATTCATAAATAATTCCCCATTCTTCAAATGTTTCCCCCTTTTTAACGCTATTTTCGAAGCACCAGATTTCCAGTTCTGCGAGTTCTTGTTTAGTAAACGAGATGTCTTTTCGCCAAGTTTTCCCGATATTTTCTTCCAATGAAAACCAGTCGTTGGATGTAAATTTTTCTATAGTCTCTTCAAGGATTTTTGGGCTCATTTCTGGATCTTCTAAAATTTTTAGCATCATATTTATTGCTTTCTGATCATCCATTTTTTTTCTCCTTTTTTTTCAAAGACAATAATGTCTATTTATCGTAATTATGACCAATGTTAATTATCTTCAATTCTCAAAGATCAATTTTAATTCAATACTTTACAATATTTTTAAAATGTGGTAAACTATAAATGACAGATTTTCGCACTGATTATATGGAAGCCAATATTTTGCCTAAAATTACGATAAAATTTATGATAAGAATTATATAAATTGTTGTAATCTTATTACTACAAGATTATCTTCTTAGTGGATCGTCAAGTTATGCCGCGCTTGACACGGCATCCAAAAAATTAAAATTAGAAAATTTTTTAAAACGCTGGATTCCGCATCAAGCGCGGAATGATAAAAAGGATAGTTTTTATTGCTTGCACGGATGGCAACATAAATGAAAATAAAAAATATATGCAATTAGGTTTAAAACAAATCTTAAAACAACTTGGCTTGAACGAGATAGAAATAAAAAGCTATCTTGCGGCTTTAGAATTCGGACCTGCGCCGGCAAGTTTTTTGGCAAAGCAGGCGGGATTAAACAGAGTTACGGTTTATGAGGCTTTGAAGCGACTTTCAAAGGAGGGATTTATAAAAATACGAGCCAAACAAGGGAATAAAATAAAATACTTTATTGCTGAAGATTTCGCGGTGTTAAAAGAGAAAATTAATGAAAAAAGAGTTGCGATAGATGAGCTGATGGAAAATTTGGATGAAATGGATGCGGACATAAAAACAAGGTATATCAGAAAAGAGGGAAAGCCTGAAGTATATTTTTACGATGGTAAAGAGGGAATTAAAAATGTTTTAATTGACACATTGGAACAAAAGCCTGACGAATCCATAGCGTTTGCGTCGGCTGATTTTTTAGAGATAGGGTTTGATAAAAAATTTTTGGAAAAGTATTGGGAAAAAAGAACAAAATTAAAAATACCGGCAAGAGGTATTATGCCGAAAACGCCATCCGCGTTAAAATTGTTTAATGAGGAAAGAAATAGGAGAGAGCTTCGCAGAGTAAAATTTATTCCGAAAGAAAATTATAATTTTAAAGATGAGATTGAAATTTATGGCGATAATGTCGGAATTATATCTATGGCAAAGGGCACTGAACATGGCATTATTATTCGAAGCAAAAGCATTGCGGAAAGTTTACGCGCGTTGTTTGAATTATTATGGAATTATGATAAACTGTAAGCAGTTTCTAATTTTTTTTATTCAACTTTGGATTTTTTTCCGCCAGAGGCGGATCCGCCTTTGGCGGAAACTTTAATTTTTTGTATGCCTGACAAATTTACAGCTGTGTGGGTGTCCCATTCTTCCATTAGCGATTTTTTAGAATGTCCGCGCGCTTATTACTTAAAAAATATTTATAAAGATTTAAAAACGGGACATAAGATAACTTTAATGAACCCTTCTTTAGCATTGGGACAAACTGTCCATTCTGTTTTAGAATCATTGTCGGTATTGCCAGCAGACGAGAGGTTAACAAAAAAACCTTTGATCGCGAGGTTTAATGAAGAATGGGAAAAAGTTGCAGGCGAGAAAGGCGGATTTGTGGATGAAGATCAAGAGTATAAGTATAAAAAACGGGGAGAGGATATGCTTAAAAGAGTTTATAATAATCCTGGACCGATTGCGAAGAAGGCTGTGAAAATAAAAGAAGATTTGCCACAATATTGGTTTTCTGAAGAAGAAAATATAATCCTTTGCGGAAAAATTGATTGGCTTGAATATTTAGAAGATAGCAATAGCGTTAATATTATTGATTTTAAAACTGGGAAGAAAAAAGAAGACGGCAATTCATTGCAACTTCCGATTTATCATCTTTTAGTCCATAATTGCCAGAAGAGGAAAGTTAAAAAAGCAAGCTATTGGTATTTAGAAACTGATGATAAGCCGATAGAGGTAAAACTTCCGGATTTAGAAGAAGCGCGTAAAAAAATTTTAGATATCGCGCGAAAGATGAAGCTTGCGCGACAATTAAAAAAATTTAATTGTCCTTATGGCGGATGTAAAGCTTGTTTAGAGATGGAAAGAATTTTAAAAGGAGATGGAAAATTGATTGGACAAGATGGTTATCGCAGAGATGTTTATATTATTCCGTATGAAAAAAAGAATAATGAAGACGAGAGCGTTATATTGTGAGTTTAGTTTTGGTAGAGTTTAATGGACTAATTAATAAAGTTGTAATCTAAATCAACGCGCGCTTTTTTTTACATTCAATATTTTTACAAATCTCTGTGGATAACTTTTTTATAAAGTTATTTTTTTATTTATTTTTAGCAAAATTAAAAAACATTGACAAAAAGTATTTTATGTATATAATTTAGTACTGCTACCTAAAAATAATTTAATATAAAAAAACCCCCCGCTATTTGTATGAGGTATGGTTCAAATGTTTATCATATAATGAGCGTTAAGATGGGTCATACGCAATTTAACCAATAATATTTAGCCGTAAATTTTAGCAATCCTAAAAAGGAAAAACTTTTTATCTCTCACGCCTCTGACCAAGGATCGGAATCCTTTCAACTTTGCATTAAATGATTCTGCTGAAGCATT
>JAZDNE010000157.1:0-7221 GCA_043800235.1 bacterium
TCGTTTTAATTTTATAAACTTTCCGTTTTGCCATATATTTCCTTTGTCCTTATCGCATTTTCTTGCCAATCATACTTTTTTATATTCTCATATCCTTCTTTAATCAATTCATCTCGCAATTTTTCATCTTCAATCCCTCGTAAAATTTTTTCAGCCATATCTTTTGTATTCTCAGCCTCAAAATATAACACTGCGTCTCCCAGAATTTCAGGCAAACAACTGCTTTTTGAAGAAACTACAGGCGTTCCATAACTCATCGCTTCAAGTGGCGGGAGTCCAAATCCTTCTTCAAGAGACGGGAATGTGTAAAGCGTCGCGTTTTTATATAATTTTGCCAGCTCTTTGTCTGTTGCGTAGCCAAAAAAAATTATCCTATCCTTTATGCCGTAAAAATTATGTTCCGCGTATTTTTCCAATCGCTCATAAAAATAATTTCTAACCCCAACCAATGCCAATTTTAAATTTCTAATTTTTAAATTTCCTAATTTATTCTCCCGCTCACCCTCATTTTTTAATATCATCGCAAAAGCATCAATTAACCGTTCAAGATTTTTATGCGGATAAGCATTCCCAACATAAAGAATATAAGGATCTCTTGACTTAACCAAAAAATTTAATGATTCTTCGTCGCGAAACCTGCCCTGAGCGAAGCTAAAGGTCTCCTTAAAATGACGCGAAATATCATTTGAAGACACAACCTTCTTAATTCCTATTTCATAATTCTTAACTCCATCTTGAATAAACCTATTCTCTCTAAAAGAATTTATTTTATTCACATCCACTAACCCCTCATAAATAACTTCTATTTTAGAATATGGGACATTAAAATATTTTATAATATCATTTTTCACATATTGAGACGGGACGATTATTTTTAAAGCGCTCCGAAACGCTGCTGAAATTACTATTTTATACGCCCAAAATTTTAATTTAAAATAAATCGGCGCGAGTGTAGTCGCTTTTTTCGACGGATATTTTAATAAAATCAAATCGTGGACAGTTAAAACAAACACCTCTTTACGCAAATTTACGCGCGCTTTGTTCCATTCCGCGCTCTTTCGCGTAAAAATTATTCTAATCCAGCCTAATTTTGATAACTCGCTGAATAAATTTATTCCATATACATAGACTAAAGGAATATTAAAATGAAGAAAATGCATCAAATCAACCTTCTCCCGCCAAATCTTAAACGGCATAAAAATCTGCTCGCGCCAACTATACCATTTATATGGCGCTAAAACTTTTCTAAAATTCGACTTTGTTGGATTATAATCATCCCAATTCTCGCGACGCAAAAAAATAACAAATTGATTTTTATCATCAATTTGTTCCAAATTATCTATTAATTCTTTTGTATACCGCCCAATTCCGCCTCCGCCAATAGGTCCGTAAAATCGAGCGTCAATACCAATAACCATACTCCTGCAAATTAAAGAATCATAAACAGTTATCTTAAAAATTATACGCCTTTCTTTAAAAGAATGCAAAATCTGCCTTGTTTTTTATAGTTTTTCTTGATAGAATAATATTGTACTTATGACAAATGCCCCCCTACCTGTCATCCTGAAAGAACTAAGCGAGTGAATAATCCCGCGGTTAAGCGAAAAAATCTGGGATTATTCACTCCTTTATCGCTCAAAATGACGGATAAAGGAATTCTGATACAACCCCAATATTTATGGATAGCGATAATCGAATTATAGAATCTTCTGAAAAAGAAGAGGATAAAATCCTTGATTTTTCTTTGCGGCCGAAATTTTTTTCCGATTTTGTGGGGCAAGCTAAAATAAAAGAAAATTTATCAATATCCATACAAGCGGCGAAAAAAAGAGGCGATAATATTGATCATATATTGCTTTATGGATGTCCCGGACTTGGAAAAACAACAATGGCGAATATTATCGCAAACGAGATGGGCGTAAATATACGAGTTACCTCCGGTCCCGCAATCGAGCGCGCTGGAGATTTAGCGGCGATTTTAACAAATTTAGAGGACAAAGACATCTTATTTATAGACGAAATACATCGAATGAATAAATTAGTCGAAGAAGTGCTTTATCCCGCGATGGAAGATTACGCGCTTGATATTATTGTCGGCAAAGGTCCTTCCGCGCGAACGCTAAGATTAGATTTGCCAAAATTCACAATCATTGGAGCGACTACAAGAATAAATATGCTCTCATCTCCGTTTCGCGATCGTTTTGGAAATATCGCGCATTTTGATTTTTATGAAGACTCGGACATCGAAAAAATAATTACGCGCTCATCAAACATACTCAATCTCAATATTCACAATCAAGCTATATCAGAAATCGGCAAACGATCAAGAAAAACTCCGCGAGTAGCTAACCGCCTTTTAAAACGCGCCCGCGACTTTGCGCAAATAAAAAGAGATGGTATTATTACTTTGGATGCCGCGCTTGACGCGATGGAAATGCTTGATGTTGATATATTGGGGCTTGACGGGATAGACAGAAAAATATTGGAAATCATAATTGATAAATTTAATGGCGGTCCGGTAGGATTAAACACAATCTCCGCCGCGACTTCCGAAGATATCGCTACCATTGAAGAAATTTACGAACCATTCCTTATCCAATGCGGACTTTTGGATAGAACGGCGAGAGGAAGAATGGCGACGAAAAAAGCGTATAAACATCTTGAGAAATAAATTATGGAAAATTTTGACTTAATTATTATCGGCGGGGGACCGGCTGGAATTACAGCCGCAATTTATGCCGCGAGATATAAATTAAATTTTGTTTTAATTACTGAAACTTTAGGCGGCTGGCTTAACGAAATACATAAAATAGAAAATTACCCAGGATTTCAATCAATTTCAGGTTATGAACTTATTGAAAAATATAAGGAACAACTTGAATATCTTGACGCGCCTATTATTTATGAAAATGTTGTCCATATCGCAAAAAACAATATATCCTCCATTCCTGTCTCATCCGAAAATTTTAAAATAATTACAACAAACAACAAAACTTACAAGGCAAAAACAATCATCATAGCATCCGGAAGCAAAAAACAAACGCTCAATATACCGGGCGAAAAAGAACTGCTCGGATGCGGCGTTTCTTATTGCGCGATATGCGACGCTATGTTTTTTAAAGAAAAAGCTGTCGCGGTAATTGGCGGGGCCAATTCCGCTGTGAGCGCGGCTCTCCATTTAGCCAACATCGCAAAACAAATTTATTTGATTTATCGAAAAGGAGAACTTCGCGCGGAAAAAGTTTTGGCGGAAAAATTAAAAAATGAGAAAAATGTTGAAATAATTTATAATACAAACCTAACTAAAATCAATGGTTTGGAAAAAGTCGAATCTGTGGAGTTGGATAAACCTTACCACGCAACGACAAATTTGCCTGTGGACGGCGTATTTATCGAAATAGGACTTATTCCGATAACCGAACTTGTTAAAAATATCAACATTGAATTGGACAAAAAAAATCAAATTAAAATTGATGATAAATGCCATACGAATATTAAAGGCGCGTTCGCGGCGGGAGACGCGACAAACGGACAAGGAGAACTAAAACAATTTGTAACCGCTATGGCATCTGGCGCGATTGCGGCGACAAGCGCGAATAGATATTTAAAATCATAAAGGGACTTATGCCGAATGCTCCTTTAGTCATAAATTGCAAGATTTACCATGCATAATTTTTCAAACAAATTTTGCGGTTTAGCCTAAGCTAAGGGGTAAGAACTTTTTTACAAAATTTGACCGAAATATGGGAATTTATGACAAAGAGAAATTCGGCGACAGTCCCATTACATTAAAAAATGTCAAAATTTAATTATATGCCTTTATCAAACTTTTTCTATCCAAAATCAATTGCTATTATCGGCGCGTCGCGCGATGAAAAAAAAATCGGATATGGAATATTAAAAAATTTAATTTCAGCGGGATTTAAAGGTTCGCTTTATCCGGTTAATCCCAATGCTGAAAAAATATTAGATCATAAATGTTATAACTCCATAAACTCTTTGCCGAAAAATATCAATCTCGCTATTTTTGCAATACCTGCGCAATTTATACTCGAATCTATTCGCGAATGTTCTCAAAAAGGCTGTAAAAATGCTGTTATAATAAGCGCGGGATTCAGAGAAAGAGGATCTAATGGTTTAAAACTTGAAAAAGAATTAATAGAAGAAGCGAAAAAATATGATTTCAAAATTTTGGGACCTAATTGTCTTGGTTTTCTTTCATCGCATAACAATATAAACGCTTCTTTTGCAAAAGATATGATTGATGACGGCGATATAGCGTTTATTTCACAATCTGGAGCGATTTGCAGCGCGGCGCTTAGCTGGGCGAAAAGCGAAAAAATAGGATTCTCAAAATTTATAAGTTTGGGAAATATGGCAGTTTTAAATGAAACGCATTTCCTAAATTATTTAGAAAATGACAGCGAGACAAAAGCAGTTTTTGCTTATCTTGAAAATTTTAGCGATGGAGAAAATTTTATTCTTGCCGCAAAAAAACTCGCCGAAAAAAAACCGCTTATTATTTTAAAATCAGGCATTACTGAAAAAGGAAAATCAATGGCAATGTCCCATACAGGAGCAATGGCTGAAGACAAAAATATAACAGACGGCATTATAAAACAAATAAATGCGATAAAATGCGGATCATTGGGAGAAATGTTTAATCTCATCAAACTTATAGCAAATATACATTTCCCTTGCGGGGATTCATTAGCGGTAATCGGAAATGCGGGAGGGATAAATGTGCTGAATGCCGATAAAATATCAGAAACATCGCTTGTTTTGGCATCTTATAATAATACCGTCATACAAAAACTTCAAAAAAAACTCCCGCTTATTGCCAGCATAAACAACCCTTTGGATATAATAGGAGATGCGGACGCTAAAAGATATTTTGATTCCATAAATGCGATCATAGCCGGCAATAATATCAACAATTTGCTTGTAACACTTACTCCGCAAACTGTGACTGAGCCTCTCAAAACAGCAAAAAGCATAATTAAATTAAAAGAAAAATATAAAAAAAATATCATAGCAAATTTTATGGGAGGCGATGATATTTCAGATGCCGTAAATTATTTAAAAGAAAATAAAATTTCAAATTTTCTATATCCTGAAGACGCAATACGCGCCTTTAATAAAATTTCTTTATGGGAAAAAAAGAAAAATAACGACTCTCTGAAAAATCAAAAAGAATTTTTGGTTAAAGAATCTTCCGAAGAAGAAATTAAAAAAATAATCGGGAGCAAGAAAGGACTTTTAGATTATAACGAAGCGAGAAATATTTTTGATATTTTAGAAATACAGACTGTTAGAAGTTTATTAAGTTCAGATTTAAAAGAATTAAATTCTTTCGCACAAAAAATCGGATACCCTATCGTAATGAAAGCGATGTCAGACGCAATTATGCATAAAACCGAAGTCGGCGCTGTAAAACTTGGAATTTGCGACGCGCAAGAAATGGTAAAATCTTATGAACAGCTTATTAAAATCGGAGGAAAATATAAAACGCGAGTGCTTATACAGCCTATGATTACAGGCGCTATTGAATTGATTGTCGGCGCTAAAAGAGACCAAAAATTCGGTCCGATTTTATTATTTGGATTAGGAGGAATTTATACGGAGATATTAAAAGATATAAGTCTTAGAGTCGGTAATATTACGGAAAAAGACGCTATGGAAATGATTTCAGATTTAAAAACATCCGCGATTTTTGAAGGCGCGAGAGGGCGGCTTACAGACAAAACCATTATCGCGAATCTTATTCTTAAAATTTCCTATCTTGTAAATAATTTTCCGCAAATTAGAGAAATAGATCTTAATCCTGTTATGATTAAAGACGGGAAAATATACGCGGTTGATATTAGAATTATAGTTAATTAAATATTTTTTATTATAATCTATGCATTCTATATTAAATAACCTTGAAAAAATAAAACAACTCGACAAAAAAAATATGCTTGGATCGATTGAAATGCTGCCTAAACAAATCGAACAGGTGTTATCTGATTTTAATAAAATAAAACTGCCGAAATGGAAAAACATAGAACGGATTATAGTTTGCGGAATGGGCGGTTCCGCTTTAGGCGCTGATATTATTAAATCAATTTACTTTGAAGAATTAAAAATGCCTTTAGAAATAATCAATAACTATTTTATTCCAGGATGGGTAAATAAAAATACTTTGTGCGTAATTTTCAGCTATTCGGGAAATACCGAAGAACCGCTATCTTGTCTTGAAGAAGCCAGACATAAAACTCAAATGATATTTGCCATAGCATCGGGAGGACAACTCGGAGAAGCGATAAAAAATAAATCCGTAAATGGATATGTATTTAATCCCGAATTTAATCCTTGCGAAGAACCGCGCATGGGTTTGGGTTATTCTATTTTTAGCCAACTAATGCTGTTTAAAGAATTAGACATAATCAAAATCCCAAATTCAAAAATAAATGAATCCTCAAAGATACTAAAAAAAATAATAACCAATTTCGGCATAATGAATTTCAATAATAACCATGCGAAAATCATAGCGGAAAATCTGCGCGGATACATCCCGATTATCATAGCGTCTGATTTTCTTCAAGGCTCCGCCCATACCATAGCGAACCAAATCAATGAAAACGCTAAATCATTCGCCGCATATTTCGCCATTCCAGAAATCAACCATCATTTAATGGAAGGCTTGCGGTTCCCCAAAGGAAAAAATAATTTAAAATTTTTATTCATAAAATCCACTCTTTATCACCAAAAAAATCTGCTTCGTTATAAAATTACGGAAAATGTCTTTCGAAAAAATAAAATAAAATATCTTATTTATGATTGCGCCGAAAAAGATGCGTTATCCCAAATTTTGGAAATTCTTGCGCTCGGAAGCTTTGCGGGATTTTATATGAGCATGCTCAATAGAATAGATCCATCCCCTATTCCGAATGTGGATTATTTTAAAGAAGAGATGGCAAAATAATTTTTAACTAATTTTATAAAATAAAACAGGAGGCGAAACATTAAGCTTTCGCCTTTTTATTTTTTAAAAATATTTTAAAAAATAAAAAAAATAAACCCAAGAAAAAACCATATAAAATTAAAACTTATCCACATTCAAAAAATTTATCATTATAACCTAAAAAATATTTTCATTTTTTTATTGAACAACAATCTAAATAAAAAAAATTATACAAATATTTCTTAATAAATTTATATTTTCTAAAATTATTTTTT
>JAZDNE010000001.1:0-2817 GCA_043800235.1 bacterium
TCCTTTAGTCATAAATTTCCAGATTTCGAGGCATAATTTTTCAAACAAATTTTGCGGTTTAGCCTAAGCTAAGGGGTAAGAATTTTTTGGAAAATTTGACCGAAATATGGGAATTTAGGACAAAGAGGCATTCGGCGACAGTCCCTTCATCGGTAGCGTCGAATTCTTCCGACTGGGACAGTCCCATTTAAAGGAGACTATGGCGAGACCTGTATTTTTTCGACTATTTCAACATAACTGCTTAATGCTAACTACAGTTTATGAAAAAAATAACAGCAATATTTTTATTTATAGTTATTCTTTTAATTCCTTTTGCGGAAACTACATTGGGTAAAAAAAATGTGTATTATCAAGCGGGAGATCATTTTAAATATGCGGGAAAAGAAATTTTGGCCGCGCCAAACGGGAGAGAAGTGGAGTTAATAGAGATAACTCGTGGCGATAAATTCAATAAATATCAAGAATTTAAGACATTCGGCGAGCCGAATAATATTATAGTGGAAACAATAGGTGGAAATTTTACGGCGATTGTTTTGGAGGGAAAAATTATAGCTTCTTATAATTTGAATGATTTAAACAGCGTCAAAGCGGAAAATAAAATAGGACCATATTGGCAATTTAGTGATTTTTATTATGATATTTCGCCGTATATTGGAAATAAGTTTTTGACAGCCGGAAAAAATGGGATATCTTTATGGGATATTGATGGTTTACAATACAAAGAAAAAATTTATGATAAAGCGGCATATGGCATAGCAGGATATAATTATTCGATTTACGGTTTGACTTTGGACGGCGCGCTTATATTTAATGCGGAAGGTAAAAAGATAGTTGATAAATATATAAAAGTTAGCGAGAAATCGCATAAAATTTTTGTTGATGATCAAGGCGTTGGATTTTTTCCTGGCGATGATGTTATTAAATTAAGAACATCTTTGGAATATAAAAATTTAGCTCATCCATCCGGGGTTGGAAATGCGACAAGCGGATTCTCAGGAGATAAGTATATTTATTTTGTGAATGGCTGGAATATTTATAAATTAGATAAAGATTTTAATATCATATTAAAAGAAAATACAAGTTTGGAAAGCGGAGATTGGTCTGCCGGCGTTATAGCCGTTGATCTTTCGCAGGGCAAGCGCGTAGTCGTATTTAACGGAAATAGCATGCTTTTATTTGATGAGGAATTAAAATTATTAGATAAATATTTTTATATGCCATATTCAAAAGAAAATTTGCAAGATAAAACTATGAGAGTAAATCCTCGACATGGTTCGCCTGGGTCGCATGTTCTTATAAGCGGCGGCGGTTTTTGTCCAGGCGAAGAAATTTCGCTTAGTTTTGCCGGCGATATGTATATATTGAAAGCAAATAATAAAGGAGAAACATTTAAAATGGCGGAAACGCCTGACATCTTGCCGGGTAAAGCGAATGTTTTAATGAAAGGAAAGAAATCTGGATTTGAACACAGCTTTTTATTTGAAGTGGAATAAATATAAATATGAATAGCAAACTATGAAAATTTATTTCATAGGACAAAAAGGAATACCGGCAAAATTTGGAGGCATAGAACGGCATGTCGAAGATTTATCAGTTCGCCTTGCGAATAAGGGACATGAGGTTTTCGTTTATACGAGACCTAATTATACCTCTCAAAGCTTGAAAGAATATAAAGCCGTTAAACTAATAAGTATTCCTAATATTCCCACCAAACATTTTGATGCGATAACTCATACCGCGAGAGCTTGTTTTGATGTGGCGCGAAGAGATGCGGATATAATCCATTTTCATTCTATCGGACCTGCTTCATTGATTTGGTTGGTGAAATTATTAAAACCGCGCGTTCCAATTGTGGCAACTTTTCATACGAAATGTTATTTACATAAAAAATGGGGGATATTCGCGAGATTTTATTTAAAATTTGGAGAGAGGATGGCATGTAAAGCGTCTAATCAAACTATCGCAGTTTCAAAATCTTTAAAAAAATACGCGGATAATAAATATGGAATCGGCGCGGTTTATATACCAAATGGAGTGGATATAAATAAGGATGATGAATTTAGAACGATGAAAGACAACGAGAATGAAAGAGAAAAATTTGCGACTGGCGAATTTTTTGGAAATGAAGGCATAGAAAAATGGAATTTTGAAAAAGATGGTTATATCTTAGCTGTTTCGCGATTGGTGGGTCATAAAGGGTTGCATTTCTTAATAGCGGCTTATAAAAAATTAAAAACAGACAAAAAACTTGTTATTGTAGGCGACGGAGTATATACGGATAAGTATGTTCAGCAATTAAAATCTTTGGCATTTAATAACTTAAATATTGTTTTTACCGGCAATCAGACTGGAAAAATTTTGCATGATCTTTATAAAAATGCGTATTTATTTGTTCAACCTTCAGAATCAGAAGGATTATCTATGGCGCTTTTGGAAGCAATGGCATATGGAAACGCGGTTTTAATAAGCGATATACCTGAAAATACGGAAGCAACTGGCAAATTAGGCATAACTTTTCGAAGCAAAGATTCTGAAGATTTACTCGCGAAATTGGAATATCTTTTAAAAAACCCGAAATTAGTCCGTCGGCTTGGCTTGTTGGGAATAGAAAGATCGAAAAAGCGTTATAACTTAGATAATATCGTAAAAGAGACGATTAAAGTATATGAGCATATTATGGGTCATACGCAATTTAACCAATAATATTTAGCCGTAAATTTTAGCAATCCTAAAAAGGAAAAACTTTTTATCTCTCACGCCTCTGACCAAGGATCGGAATCCTTTCAACTTTGCATTAAATGATTCTGCTGAAGCATT
>JAZDNE010000012.1:0-12945 GCA_043800235.1 bacterium
GCTCGGCTTATTTTCGTTGATTTCTCGTCAAAGTCAAAGCCGAATAAATAGCGGGAGGCATACTCTTTGCGGGCTTCTATTGTCGGTAATTGCTCCCAAACATATTGCATAGTATGCACTAAAAAGCCAGCACTTCCGCAAGCGGTATCAACAATATACTCTTTTCTTTTCGGGTTAAGCATTTTTACGCACATATCAATAACAACTCTGGGCGTAAAATATTGCCCCTTTTTGCCTTTTGCCACATCTGGGAGTAAATACTCAAACGCCTCATCAATAACCCTCAAATTTGCCCCGAATAGCTTTATATCCTGCAACTCGCCGATACATACGGATAAATGCTCGGGAGAAAGTTTTATCTTATCCGTTTTATCAAAAACATCCGACCATTCTTGCTTTGCCTGCTCAAATAAATCGTCAATTATTTTTTTTGTTTCTTCGGGTTTTCCCGTTGGGCTTTTTCTAAAAAATAACTCTTGATTATTTCGGTTATTTTCAGCCTCTCGCTCATCGTATAATTTCGTATAAATTAGTTTAAATATCTCATCAAAGCCGTCAAACCCCGAACCAGCCAAAACCAGCTCCTCAAGGTTTTTAATAATTCGCTTTAAATCGTGTTCTTTCTTTAAATCTTTTAAGGTTTTCCTTTTGGCTAAAACATCGCTTACATCCTCATTAACGCTCGGTATATCGTCTAAAGTATCATCAAATTCTTTCGGATAAGGGCGGTATAATATCAATCTATGTTTTCCGTTTATAGCAACCCCGACGGGTGCTCCTTCGGCGTTTAAATAAGATTTTAATTGTTGTATGTCGTTTTCCTCGTTCGGAGCTTTTACCTCAATAATTAGTTTGGGAGTGATTTTGTCATTTCTATAAACAACAATATCCGCTCGTTTTTGCTCTCTTCCAAAATTAACCGTTTTTTCAATCTCAATAAATTCTTTTGGATATTTATAATGTTTGATAAGCTCATAAATAAATAATTGTCTTACAATTTCTTCGGGAGCGGTTTTATTGTCTGTATAAACAAGCCGTTCGCTCCCTTCGCCCGATAAAGATTTTATATAGTATTTTTTATCTTTTTCGTAAATTTTTATTGCGTCTAAATTATTAAATAAAAGCAAAGCCTCGTCTGGGTTTCTAAAAATTTTTTGTAAAATTTGTTTTGTAGTATCCATAAATTTAATTATTTTTATCTTTTAATCTCTTATTTTTTTAGGCTGTAAAAGTTTTTTCTCTGTTTTTTCAAGCTCTTTTATATGTCTTTCTGGCTTTAGTTCTTCTGGCATAGTCCCGCCTATATCTTCAATGGTTTTTCTTACTTTTTGTCCGACATCAAAATGAGTGGAATTTGCTGTTTCTTCACCTTTGGCTTTTATTTTCTTTAACTTTTCGTCGGTTTGTGTAATTCGGAATAAATTAGCCGCTAATTCTGTTGAGCCAGCTCTATCTAAAATATCGTCTTTTCCGATTTCTTTTTTCTTTTTAATTCCTTTGGCGGTTAAATTATATAATCCTAAATAACCATAGTTATTGAATTTGCCAAAATTATTAACCCCTGCTTTTTGGGCAGTTTCGAATAGTTTTTTATTATGATTTTTTACTTCTCCCCTTATGTATAATCTTTTTTTGTCTTCTGTTAATTGTTCGCTTATTTCTTGTTTTCTCGCTTGAACCGCAAAATAAGTTTGTGCGGTTGCTATCTCTTTTTTTCTTGGGTCTCCATTTTGGGCTATTAAATAGCAAGCATAGCGGGACAACTTATAATTTTTAGTTTTTCTGGTAGCTTTAGACCCTATTTTAACCATTTTGAGTGCGTCCTCAAAATGGTTTTCTATATCTTGCATTGAATTTTTACAAGCAGTTTTAGCCTTTTTTATTGAATTTTCAAAATCACGCCAATTTTTATAACCTAAAAGAGGCATTAGTTCTCTTGCTTCCCAATATTCAACGCCTTGCTCATTGATTTTTTTTATATTCTCAAAATTTTTCGCAGGGCTATTTATAATTATATTTTTGTCGGTCATATAGTTTGTTTATTTAGTCTTAACCTTATTTAAAAAATTATTAAATTCGTTATCGTCAATTCTAAACTCCTTGCCGATTTTATAGGCTTTGAATTTACACAGTTTTATATATCTGTAAATCGTCATATTTAATGGGACCGTCGCCGAATGCTCCTTTAGTCATAAATTTCCAGATTTCGAGGCATAATTTTTCAAACAAATTTTGCGGTTTAGCCTAAGCTAAGCCAAGAAATTTTTTGGAAAATTTGACCGAAATATGGGGATTTAGGACAAAGAGGTATTCGGCGACAGTCCCTTAATACTCTTAGCTTTTCCGCCAGTTCCTCAACAAGGTAAAAATCTTTTTTTTGCTCGCTCATATTTTTTAAAAATTACAATTTTTAAAATGGCAGTATTATTATAGTAATACTAATATGGATTATAGCTTATTTAACAATGACAGACAAGTCTATTTTATTGACAAAATTATAGTTTTTTAATAATGTAACTTATTACGACTGCCTTAAACGAGAGGCGCTTCTATCTCAACAACAGCTAATTTATGCCTATAAACTCTCATAAAAACTTTATTCTCCTGCTAATTTTAATATCTTTTTCTGCGGCAATTTTATCGTTTATATCGCCTGCGGTGGCGATTGGATTTTTTTTATTAGAAATTTTCATATTACTCGCTGCTCAAAAGCCTATATGGCTGATATACGGACTAACTTTATATATGCCTTTTGAGCCGTTCGCTTTAAAATTCGCGAACGATAACTTTTTTTTGTTTTTAAAATATGGTCTTGAAATAGGAATTTTTATTTTGTTCACTGCTGTCGCTGGAAAACTTTTTTTGCATCGCCTGCGGAATAATAACCTGCTTAAAAAAGAATTTATTAAAACTCCGATAGACAAACCTTTGTTGATATTTATAACTATAACCGCGATATCAGCCATCGCGAATTTAACAGGTCCTATTTATTGGATATTAGGACTTAGACAAATTTTTCGATTTACTCTTTTATATTATACAATTATTTATTTAAACCCCGCTAAAAAACAAATAAAAACTATAATAATAATTTTACTTTTTCTTTTAGCGATTCAATCAGCCATCGGCATAGGACAAGCGCTGATAGGAAAATCAGCCGACCAATTTTTAATTCCTGACAAAGTAAGAGAAATCGGCGAGATAACAACTTCAGATTTCGTAGAACAATCATGGTCATCTGGGCAAAGAATTTTTGCTACTATGGGAAGATATGACAAGTTAGGAACTTTTTTATGTCTTGCGATTTTAATTTCTTTCGGCTTTTTTCTTGAGACAAAAGATAAAAAAATTAAAAAAATATTTTTATTGCTGATTATTTTTGCTTTGCCCGCTTTAATTTTAACATATTCTCGAATGTCATGGCTCGGCGCGGCAATAGGGATATGTTTTGTGGGAATAATTATTAAAAAAAATAAACTTATCGCCTTTTTAACGGCGATTATGGCATGCCTATTTTTAATTTATATCATTTCTTATATTTCAAACAATAATCTGATAATAAATCGGATAATTGACAAAAAAAGCATGGGGGTAGGAGAAAGATTTCTTATGCTTTTTTCCGCCACAGAATTTAAAGGAAGCTATAAAGGATACGGGCGATTTTATTTCATAATCAATACCCCGCTTAAAGTTATAAAAAAATATCCTGTTATTGGCGTTGGATTAGGAAGATACGGCTCAGGAGTTTCTGCGGCTTTGGGAAGCAGAGAAATTTATAACGAACTTAATATAGCTTACGGAATTCAAAATTATTTAGGTTCAATCGACAATAATTGGTTCTCTTTATGGGGAGAAACTGGAACATTGGGGATAATCTCTTTTATATGGATCATAGCAAGTTTATTTATTTTTACATATAAATTTTATAAAACAACAAACGATAACTTTTCAAAAGGACTCGCGCTTGGATTTTTAGCCGTAATTTTAGCTGTGAGTCTTCAAGGATTCTTGGGACAATATTTTGAAGTCCGCCCGTTGTCATTTTATTTTTGGCTATTAGGAGGGGCGGTTGTTAGTTTAGAACATAGCTTATGCGTATATTGCAAATAAACAAATTCTACTATCTCAAAGGCGGCGCCGAACGGTATTTTTTTGAATTATCCCGTCTTTTGGAAAAAAATGGGCACAAAGTTATTCCATTTTCAATGGCGGACAGCCTCAACAGTTATTCAATATATAATAAATACTTTTCTAATACAGTTGATGTGAATAATTTCAGCTTCAAAGATATTATTAAAATTTTTTATAATTATGAAGCCGCGAGAAGATTAAATAAATTGATAAAAAAAGAAAAACCAGACATCGCGCATTTGCATAATATTTATTACCATCTAAGCCCGTCAATAATAAATGTCCTTCGAAAAAATAATATTCCGATTGTTCAAACTTTGCATGATTATAAAATAATATGCCCGAATTATAAATTATTTTCAGACGGGAATATTTGTTATAAATGCAAAAATAAAAAATATTATAATTGTCTTTTTAGAAAATGCGTAAAAAATTCAAAAGCAAAAAGCTTGCTCGCGATGACAGAAACTTATATCCATAACTTTATTTTAAAAACATATTTCAAAATAGATGTATTTATCGCGCCGAGCGATTTTTTAAAAAACGCTGTAATAGAATTCGGCGTTTCTCCAGAAAAAATTAAAACCGCGCATAATTTCATAGATCCTTCTTATCTCTCAATTACTAAAAATAAAATAACCGCCAATAATAATTTTATTTTGTATTTTGGTCGTCTTTCAAATGAAAAAGGGATCAATGTATTACTTGAAGCTATGTTAAAAATTCATAAAAATATCTCGCTTAAAATAGCGGGAGCGGGTCCGGAGTTAGAAAATTTAAAAAAAATAACATTAAACCTTGATTTAAAAAATCGAGTCGAGCTATTAGGCATTAAACATGGGCATGAACTTTCAGAATTGCTAAATAACGCAAAAGCGATAATTATACCTTCTATATGGCCAGAAAATATGCCCTATACAATGCTGGAATCAATGGCAATGGGCAAAATTGTTATAGCATCTCGTATCGGCGGAATACCAGAAGTTATAACTGACCGAACAAATGGTTTTTTATTCAAACCGGGCGATAGCTCAGATTTAGCGGAAAAAATTAACGAAATGGACAAATTCGATTTAAAAACAATAGGAAGCAACGCGAAAAAAACAGCCGCAGCATTCAATCCTAAAAATCATTATAATGAAATTATGGAAATATATAAAAATTTAATATCTTGCTAAAGCTATAAAACAGCGAAATTGTCAATGTTTACATTTTTTAAATTACTTGATAAGGTATTTTATTAAATTGCCATGCAAGAAAATGCGTCTGAAAGATATAATTTTATTTAATTTTAGCTTAAATAAAATAAAATAAAATTCGCGAATCAGCTTAAAAATAAATTTTGCTAAAATAAGCCAAAAAAAATTAATCCGCGACGATTCCATAAAATATTCTATATGAAAAAAATTATTTTAATTGCGCCCATATCAATAATCGCCATCGCAAGCCTTTATTTTTTTATACCAACAACTCGCGGAGAAAAAAATGTTTATTATCAATCAGGCGAGTTAATAATTCAAGAAGGCAAGCAAATTTTAGTCGCGCCAAATGGCCGCGAAATAGAATTTATAGAAATTGCGGGAAATGACAAATTGATAAAAAAAAATGAGATAGAAGCTTTGGGCAGCCCTTACCAAGTTTTAATTAAAGAAACTCTCGCAGGGACTTACGCGATTGTATTAGAAGGAGATTTTATATCTTATTATAATATATCGGACTTAAATAATGCGACTCTCATAAAAAAACTCGGTCCCTTTTGGAAAAATTATGACTATTATTATGATATAGCCCCATATACAGAAAACAAATTTATAACCGCCGGGGAAAAAGGCATAACAATTTGGAATACTGATACTTTAAGCATATTAGAAAAAATATATAATAAAAGAACGGATAATGTAGAAAGTTATAATAGTTCTATTTATTCCATCGGAGAAGAAGGCGTAATAATTTTTAATGCTGAAAGAAGAGAAATTCGCGATCCTTATATAAAAACAGGAAAACATCAGCATCAAATTTTCGTAGACGATATAGGAACAGGCTATTTTCCGGGAGATGATGTATTAAAACTGCGAACTTACACATCATATAAAAATATGAGCCACCCATCGCAATCCGGCAATGCGATTGCAGGATTTTATAAAGACAGCTCAATTTATTTTGCAAATGGCTGGAATGTCTACAAAGCGTCAGCAACCGATTTAAAAATTATTAAAACGATACCTGTAAGTCGCAAAAAAAATGAATGGGGAGCTGGAATTAAAGCTTTTGATTTATCTCAAGGAAAAAGATTAGTGATTTTTAATGGAAATAATATACTGCTCGCTGATGAAAACTTAAATATTCTTGATGAATATGAGTACCTGCCGATTACAGCTAAATTATTCAATTCTAAAACTATGCGTGTAAGTCCCGTTAAAGGCTTTTCAGGAAATTCTGTAATAGTTGCAGCAAACGGTTTTTGGCCAGGAGAGGATGTCTCTTTAAAATTTGAAGACAAACTATACGAGCTAAAATCAAATAATGCGGGAGAAATTGAGAAAGTAATTGAAGTTCCAAAATTGCCGCCATGCAAAACGCCCATTTTAACGACAGGAAAACTTTCAGGTTTCAGCCATAGTTTTATGTTTGAAATACAATGAAAATATATTTCATAGGACAAAAAGGCATTCCAGCCAAATTTGGAGGGATCGAAAGACACGTTGAAGATCTTTCAAAAAAACTTGCCGAACTTGGGCATGATGTTTTTGTATATACAAGGTCAAACTATACCGATCCTAATTTAAAAAAATATAAAAAAGTAAATTTAATAAGCCTTCCGAGTATTTCCACAAAATATTTAGATACTATTACTCATACCGCTCTCGCGTGTTTTGATGTTATAAAAAAAGACGCTGATATAATTCATTTCCATTCTATCGGTCCGTCTTCTTTTCTTTTCTTTGTTAAATTATTAAAACCAAAAACACCTATCATCGCCACATTTCATACTAAATGCTATTTACATGCGAAATGGGGAATTTTCGCAAAATTTTACTTGAAAATTGGAGAATGGATCGCATGCAAATTCGCTGATAAAACTATAACAGTCTCAAATTCGCTTACAAAATACGCTGGAAAAAAATATCGCATGAATCCTTGTTATATTCCTAATGGCGTTATTATCCCCGCCCCCATCTCTGCTAATATGGATAATGCTATGTTTCCGCAACAAACGAGCGAATCATTTTTGCAAAATTGGGACATCAAAAAAAACGAGTACATCCTTTCAGTATCGCGGCTTATCGGTCATAAAGGATTGCATTATTTAATTAAAGCGTATAACAATATAAAAACCGATAAAAAACTTGTTATAACTGGCGACGGAGCGCATACTTACAACTATGTAAAAAATATAAAAGAATTAGCAAAAAATAATTCAAATATTATATTTACAGGAAACCAAACAGGAGACGCTCTTCGCGCGTTATATGAAAACGCTTATCTTTTCGTTCAACCATCTGAATCTGAAGGGCTATCAATCGCCCTGCTTGAAGCTATGTCATATGGAAACGCGGTTTTAGTAAGCGATATTCCTGAAAATAAAGAAGCTATAGGAGACGATGGACTTACTTTTAAAAGCAAAGACGCGGAAGATCTCGCTTCAAAATTATCATCTCTTTTATCTCAACCTTTACTTTTAGAAAATACAGGGAAATTAAATCAGGAGAGAGTAAAAAACTTTTATAATTGGGATAAAATTGTTAAACGCACATTGGAAGTGTATGAGGAATGCGCGGATAAAAAAAATAACTCATAATTTTATTAAAAAATATCAAATGAAAAACGACGAAAAATGATAACTTAAATTTATGTTCGATATTCCGCAACAAACAAAAAAAGAAAAGATTAAGCAAATCGGCAAGAAAATTTATAATGCGAGCAAGAAAAAATATGACGGTCGCAAAGTTCATAAAATCGTCCAGTACTCGCTTTATATGTCCGTTGTTATATTTTTATTTTTAGCGATAAGCTTTGCCGCCTACCCTCCTTATAGCAATTACATTTACACTCAACTTTCCGCAGGCGAACAAAATATCACTCGCAGCATGGCGGGAATACTGAATGAAAACTTTACTGAAGCTTTCGCGTGGGCGGATCTCGCAAAACATAATTTTTCAACTGCGTTTGAGAAATTTAAAATGTTAAAAAATAATTTTTTTGTTTCAAATATCAGCCCGTTAAATAGTCAATTTACAGATGCGGAACGAGTATTAAAATCAACTGAAACTTTGAGCAGCGCTGTCCAAAAAGCGACTTTCATCGGCAAAGAAATGGAAGATGTTTTAAATGATGGCAATATGGTAAGTTTTTCAAAATTTACTTTGGGCGAAAAAAGAAAAATTTTAGAAGTAGTTGAAAACCGGGAAAAAGACTTTGAAGCTATTAAATTAGAAATGGACATAGCCGCTGAAAATTTAGAAAATGTTGAATATTATGGAGCGCTTCATCCATTCAAAGATATTATTGATGGATTAAAAATGAGAGTGATAAAAGAAAGAAACACTTTCACAAAAGCTCTTCCAATGCTCAAAATTATGCCAGGATTTTTCGGATATCCAGAAGCCGTCAGATATATTGCGGTTATAGATAACCTAAAAAATTATCCTGCATCTAATGAAAAAGCGAAAAATAATGCTGAAGAATTTTATATATTTGACATACTCTATGGAGAAATAATGGGATGCGAAGTTCACAATATTAACCAACCTGAAAATTATGCTCCTTTAAAACAATGGCTCCGCGAGGATGGAGATTTTAATTTCGAATGGAACGAACTTGCAAGAAATATCAACCGTTATTATGCGGGAAAAACAGGATTCATAAACGAATTCGACGGAATTATATCAAGTTCGCCTGAATTCATCCGCGAATTTTTCGAACTTTCCGGACCAATTATTATAAACGGGACTAAATATACCAAGGATAATATATTTAAAAAAATCAGCCCCGCGCAATGGGGGAAAGAGTTAACAGTAAAACAAGATGATAAATGCCCTCTTTTAAAAGAACTTAAAATTAGAATTTTCGATCTTCCTCCGCAAAGATGGGCGGATTTCGTGGATGTGGTTCATAAAAACACTGAAACAAAAAACATAAACGCGACAGTTAAAAATCAAAAAGTTCAAAACCTAATCCGCGAACAACAAACGGAGTTAATGACATCTAATTAAAAGGACTATCCTCAACCAAGACAAAAAAAATCACCCGCCGATTCAACAGGTGATTTTTTTATAACCCCTAATCTCATATCCTCACCAATCTATTTTTAACATTACGCGAATATTGCTTCGAAGTCCGTTTTTTCTAATGTCTCATATTCAATCAACTTAGCAACAATCTTTTCCAAATATTCTTTCTTTTCCTGAATAATACGTTTTGCGGTTTTCTTAGCGTCAGAAATCAAATCAGAAACTTCTTTATCAATAAGCTCCGCAGTTTTCTCGCTATAATCTTTTCCTTCATGAATTTCGCGCCCGAGAAAAATTAAATCTTCTGAAGTTCCAAATGTTCTCGGACCAAGATTTTCGTTCATTCCATATTGAGTAACAAGACTTTTTGCTAAACGAGTCGCTTGCCGTAAATCATTTGAAGCGCCGGTAGTTATTTCATTAAATATTTCTTTTTCAGCGACTTGACCCGCCAGCAAAACAGCCAAATCATCAACAAATTCCGATTTAGTGTGCAAATATTTATCTTCTATTGGAAGTTTTAAAGTATATCCCGCGGCACTGCCTCGAGATATAATAGAAACTTTATGAACAGGGTCTGCATTAGGCAAAATATGCGCCACAAGCGCATGCCCCGCTTCATGATAAGCGGTAATTTTCTTTTCTTTTTCGCTTAAAATATGGCTTTTTCTTTCAGGACCAAGCAAAACTTTTTCAATGCTTTCTAATATCTCTCCTCTTCCAATTTTATGTTTATCCCTTCTCGCAGAAAGTATCGCGGCTTCATTTAAAATATTCGCAAGATCCGCGCCTGAAAATCCAGGAGTTCTTTGCGCGACTTCTTTTAAAGAAACTTCCTTTTCCATAGGTTTTTTCTTAGCATGAACTTCTAAAATCTCTTCCCTGTCTTTTATATCAGGGGCATCAATATGGATTCTTCTGTCAAAACGACCCGGACGCAATAATGCTGGATCTAAAACATCCGGTCTATTTGTCGCGGCTACAACTATAATATTATCATTTGGTTCAAAACCATCCATCTCAACTAAAATTTGATTTAATGTTTGCTCTCGTTCATCATGAGAACCGCCAAGTCCTGCTCCGCGCCTTCTTCCCACAGCGTCTAATTCATCAATAAATATTATGCATGGCGCTTCTTTTTTTGCCCGTTTGAATAAATCTCTAACGCGCGACGCCCCAACGCCAACAAACATTTCCACGAATTCTGAACCAGAAATATGGAAAAATGGCACATTAGCTTCTCCAGCGATAGCGCGGGACATCAATGTTTTTCCTGTCCCAGGAGAACCGACTAATAAAACTCCTGTGGGAATTCTTGCGCCAATATCTAAAAATTTTTTAGGATTTTTAAGAAAATCAACAACTTCGGTTAATTCTTCTTTCGCTTCTTTATTGCCCGCCACATCGGCAAAAGTTATTTTTTTTTCATTTTTCAAATCCGCCATTCTAGCCCCTGATTGACCAAACATCATTGCCTTTGAATTAGCTCCTTGAACCTGCTTCATCATCAACCATATAAATAAGACCACTAAAAGAAACGGCAATAAAAAAGGAAGCACTGCGGAAGCAAAAATCGTCCATAAACTTTTTTCATTTCTTATAATATCAACATTGGTTAATTTTTCAGGATTAACGCTATAATTTTTTATTATTTCGCCAAATGTGTCCTGAGGAGCGATTATAATATTTCTTTTTTCTCCATTTTTCAATGTTATCTCAAGCAACTCGTCAGTTTCTTCAACTTTCGCAACCTCTCCATTATTAAGCGCGCTTATCAATTGCCCAATATTACTTTTAATTTTTTCTTCTTTGGAAAAAATTTCGTTAGATGAAATCGCGCTAAAAACTGCGGCGACCACCATTAAAATAAATAATCCTATTATAAAATTTTTTATTAAACTTTTCATAAAAAGCTGTTGCTATATTATATTATCCTATTGTTTACGCAACAAGACAAATTAAATAGTGTCTGTTAAAATAGCGAAAAATTTTCTATTAGAAACAGCCCCCTTTAATTTCATTAATGAGACTGCCCCCTATTTAAACGACTATTTCAACAAATAATAAATAGCTATTGTTAAAATACTTGCGAGCTATTATTTAATATTATTTATTTTCTTCATCAATGCTGATTTTTGCCTTGCGCCTGTATTTTTTTTCATTATCTTTTTCTGAATCGCTTTATCAATCGCTTTTATCGCGCCCGATGAATGTTCTTTTGCTTCTTCAATATTTTTAGCGTCAATAGATTTTAACGCTTTTTTAGTTAAATCCTTAATTGTCCTGTTAACTTTTAAATTTCTTACCATCGCTTTTTTAGATTGACGCAATGCTTTTTCAGCAAATTTTTTTACTGGCATACAATATCAATAAAAACAACAAAGCAAGAAAGCAAGAAAACAAATTTTATTGCCAAACTGCTTCATTATTCAAGTGTTTTATCTATTACATTAAAGCACAATCTTTTATAAAAATCAAGCCCGACATCATAAATTTAATTACAGACTACATATGGACGACACACTATGACTTCGCGCTCCATAAATTATAAAAATTGCGAATAGGGACTTATGCCGAATGCTCCTTTAGTCATAAATTGAAAGATTTACCAGGCATAATTTTTCAAACAAATTTTGCGGTTTAGCCTAAGCTAAGGGAAAGAAATTTTTTGGAAAATTTGACCGAAATATGGGAATTTAGGACAAAGAGGTATTCGGCGACAGCCCCATATAAATAAATTCAGTAAAATAAAATCGGATTGTTCCGTTTTTGATTTGCTTTGTTTGTGTTCAGGACAGCGAATATGAACAGTAAGCGGTCCAAGTTCGTTTTCCATCATTCGTCTTGCCGCATTTCTAATATTGCCATTTTGATGTCGCAGCAAATAAAACAGCCACGGAAATAAAAAATCAGGCTGGCTTTCTTTGTCGTGCAAAAAGTATAGGACAGACACAGCCACGACAAAATTTTCCTGCCGCCAGTATTCTGTAATCTTTACATATTCTTCGGGAGCGTTTTCTATTATCATTTTGAAGTCTCCGCCATCGCTGGAGCCATACAACAGCTTTCTCGCATCCCTCGCCGCCTTGCGACTATCGTCTTTATCTCCAGCTAAAATAATATCAAAAAGTTCGGTAAATGTTTTCATAAATTATTTTTTACATATAAATATTCTATAGATTATTACGATCATTTTCCCAATTAGCGGGATTGTCCTGTATATATTTGCGAATACGGTTCAGTTCATCTTCATTGCGGATGATATGGTCATAAAATCGAGATTGCCAAAATGACATTCCTTGTGTATTTTGAAAATTATTTATTTTTCTAGCGGAAAATGTTTTAAATCCGCGAATAATTTCAGAAACAGAATATTGTTTCGTATTCGTCGCCGTAGAGACAGGTTTCAAACCTGTCTCTACAAAACCTGTATCTACAAAACCTGTCTCTACAAAACCTGTCTCTAAAAAACCTGTCTCTACAAAAACTTTATCTACAAAACCTTTCTCTACAAAACCTGTCTCTACAAAAACTGTCTCTAAAAAACCTGTCTATAAGAAAACTTTATCTAAAAAACCTGTCT
>JAZDNE010000023.1:0-4771 GCA_043800235.1 bacterium
TTTTTTCTAAACTTTGATTATTCGCATTTGTTTAAAATTTAGTATTTTAAGTTTCTTTAATACTATATTAACAAATATATCTTAAATTTGCAATATCTCTAACATATCAATTAGATGCTTATCGCAAAAATACGAATAGGGGCTGTCGCCGAATGCTCCTTTAGTCATAAATTGCAAGATTTACCAGGCATAATTTTTCAAACAAATTTTGCGGTTTAACCTAAGCTAAGCCAAAAGATTTTTTGGAAAATTTGACCGAAATATGGGAATTTAGGACAAAGAGGTATTCGGCGACAGTCCCCTAAGCTAAGGGGTAAGAATTTTTTGGAAAATTTGACCGAAATATGGGAATTTAGGACAAAGAGGTATTCGGCGACAGTCCCTTTAAAGCAAGATTTAAACTTTTGATTTATTTATCCCCGTTTTATCCCCATCTTATTAACAAAAAAACTTTGACGGATATTTTTTTTTGTTATAGAATAAAAAATAAATGTAATACTCTGCTGATACTTATTCTCTCTTTTTGATCATCCATTCGCGAAATTTTTTTATTGTTAAATTGTTAAATTGTTAAATTGTTAAACAACGAGCGCTATTAACAATGTAACCATATACCAATGCGACAATTTTAATTCTTATGACTAATCAAGAAATTTGGCAAGCGGCTTTAGGCGAATTAGAGCTGATGTTAAGTAAAGCTAATTTCGTGACTTGGTTTAAAAATACTTACATATCTTCAAGAGAAGAAGGGAAAATTATAATAACCGTCCCAAATGAATTCACAAAATCATGGTTTGAAAAAAAGTACAATAAAGACATAATTCAGTCTCTTAAAAATGTGATACAAGCAAATATCAACCAAGTAATCTATCAAGTTCAAACCATAAAACCAACATATGAAAATTCCTATTTTAAAAAATTTAAAAATGAAGAAAAACCAGCGGAAATAATTGACGAAGAAGAAAAAGAAAATTTATCTTCGCTTAGTTCAAGCCCTCTTAATAGACATGGGCTGAACGGTCGCTACACATTTGATAATTTTATCGTCGGGAAAGGAAACGAAATCGCCCAAGCGGCTTCTATAGCAGTCGCTGAAAATCCCGGCCGCATCTATAACCCTCTATTTATATACGGCGGAGTTGGTTTAGGGAAAACGCATCTTGTTCAGGCGATTGGAAATGACATAGCGGAAAAAAATAAAAAAGTAAAAATTTTATATGCCACAAGCGAAACATTCACGAATGATTTCATTAACGCTATAAAAGCAGGCGCAGTTAAAGACTTCCATAATAAATATAGAGACATCGATCTTTTAATTATTGACGACATACAATTTATGGCAAATAAAGAAAGCACTCAAGAAGCTTTCTTCCATACTTTCAACGATTTATATCAAACAAATCGACAAATCGTAATAACATCCGATAGAATCCCAAAAGCTATCCCAAAACTTGAGGATCGTCTGACATCGCGGTTAGAATGCGGAATGATTGCCGATATTTCCCGGCTTGATCTAGAAACAAGACTTGAAATATTGAAAACTAAATGTTTAGAAAAACAATTTGAAATGGATGAAAAATTAGTTAACCTAATGGCCGCCGCCATAACCAGCAACATAAGAGAACTTGAAGGCGCGCTAAATAAAGTAATCGCGACTTGTCAATTTCATAACATCGCGCCTAATGAAACCACAATAAAAAATGTGCTCTCGACTTTAAATACCACTCCCGCTAAAGGACGGCTAACTTCTAAAGATCTGATAAAAATCGTTTCCGAATTTTATAATGTGAATATCACTGACATAACCGGAAAATGCAGAAAACAAGAAATTGTATGGCCAAGACAAGTTGTAATGTTCTTATTAAGAACTGATCTGAACGCATCTTTTCCCCATATAGCTCAAGAATTGGGAGGACGGGATCATACAACCGCTATGCATGCGCATACTAAAATAGAAATGGAAATAAAAATAAATGATCGCCTTAGACAAGAAGTTGAACTGATAAGGCAGAAGATGTACTACTAATTGAATTAAAATTAAGAATCAAGAATTAAAAATTAGGGACATTTTAAAAATCGTAATTCTTAATTCATAATTCCTAATTCTAACTTTATGCTTCTCTCATGTCTTCAAGAAAACTTAAATCATGGACTTAATATCGTAAGCCGCATAAGCGACAAGAACACATCGCTTCCTATTTTAAATAATATTTTAATAAAAACAGAAAATAAAAATATAAAACTAATATCCACTAATCTTGAAATCGGAATAAATTGCGCCATTCGCGGCAAAGTGGAGGAAGACGGCGAAATAACAATCCCCGGTAAAATTCTCGCGGATTACATATCGCTTTTGCCTAACGACAAAATAAATATTGAGCTAAAAGGCGACGAGGCGCATATTAACTGCGACAGTTATTCGACAAAAATAAAAGGGACGCCTTCATCGGATTTTCCTTTAATCCCCTCCATAAAAAAAGAAGAATGCGCTTCTGTCGATGTTGCGATAAACGACTTAAAATCCGCGATTGGACAAGTTATTTTCGCAATTGCCGCGAATGAAGCGCGCCCGGAAATAAGCGGCATATATATTTCCGCAAAAGATAATATATTAACACTCGCCGCAACCGATAGCTACAGACTCGCGGAGAAAAAAATTAAAATACTGGCGCATAAAAATGCTGAGAATGCCATAAACACTATTATCCCTTACAAAACATTAAACGAACTTGGGCGGATTTTATCATCAATAGGACGGGACGACGAAATATCAAAAGAACAGGAAACTATATCTATTTATCTAACCGATAATCAGATACTTTTCTCGTGCAAAAATATTGAACTTATCTCAAGAACTATTGACGCGAGATACCCTGATTATAAACAAATTATACCAACGGAATTTAAAACCAAAGCGATTTTAGATGTAAAAACACTTGCCAATGCCGTTAAAGCGGCAAGTCTTTTTACAAAAACAGGAATTTACGATATATCGCTATTATTTAATCCGACTCAAAATAAACTTAAAATATCCTCTTTAAATAATCAACTTGGAGAAAATAAATCCGACATTGACAGCGCGATTGAAGGAGAAGAAGTCGAACTCATCTTAAATTTCCGCTATTTATTAGATGGGCTGCAAAATATTAACTCCGAAAAAATACTATTCAAAATAACCGACCATGTAAAACCATTCGTCATCTCTCCCCTTGATTCAGAAGACAAAGAAATAGAAAACTATATCTATTTAATTATGCCAATAAAACAGTAAACCGCGTCCAAATCATAGAATTATTAAAACTGATAATTTAGTTCTCATTTATTAATAATTCCTAATTGCCCGCAGGCGCCTTTAATTTCTTTGCCAAGACTTTTTCGGATTGTGGAATGTATCTTATTTTTTAGCAAATATTCTTCAAATTTTTTAATTTGATTTTTTTGCGAAGCTTTGAATCCGTTATCGGTTTCATTATATGGAATAAGATTTATATGCAATAATTTTTTTTGAGGAAATGAAATAATGAAATTTTTAAGTTCTTCGGCATCAAACAGTGAATCATTTATTTTTGAAAGCATTAAATACTCTATAAAAATTTTTCGATTTGTTATTTTAAAGTATTCAAGGATAGCATTCTTTAAATCAAGAATACTGTATTTTTTATTTATCGGCATAAGATATGACCTTTTTTTATCATTTGCCGAATGAAGCGATATCGCTAAATTCATCTGAGGGAATTCTTTCGCAAAATTTATTATTCCTTCTGGTATTCCAGAAGTTGAAACGGAAATTAAGCGATCACCATATTCGAATAGGTCTTTTGATGTTAAATTACTAAGGCTTTTTTTTGTATTTTCCCAATTTAAAAAAGGCTCACCCATCCCCATATAAACAATATTCGTAAGTTTAAATGATGTATAAACAGAGCATCTGTCTGTTTTTGCTCCAGTTTTAAGATAGCCCCTCCAATATAATATTTGATCTGTTATTTCTTCAGATGTTAAATTTCGTTTAAAGCCCATTTTTCCTGTCGCGCAAAATTTGCATCCAAGCGCGCATCCCGATTGTGTCGAAATACAGGATGTCCATCCGCTTTCATTTGGCAGTAAAACCGTTTCGATTACAGCTCCGTCAATAAGCCGCAGAAGCGCTTTTAATGTTCCTCTCCTTGACAATGAAAAATTAGGAGATGTTTCTATAATTTTTTCTTCTTCAAAAGATAAAATTTTAAAATTTTCGGATAAACTAACTCTTAATTTTTTTGGAATAGTCGTAATTTTATCAAATTCTAAAATGTTGTCTTGATAGACAGCTTTTTTTATTTGGCTTATGCGATATTTTGGCTCGCCATTTTTTTCAAGTAATTTTTGAAGAGAAATAATATCCATATACTAAATGTAGCATTTGTCGCGCAAAATATCAATCTGCGATCAAACTAATATATTGGTATATTATTGTAGCGCATAAGTTCACATGCATATTGGACTCCTTGAAAAAGGAGCAAGATGTAATACTATAACCATATACATTTCAAATATACGGTGATAAAAAGTTTTGTCAGAATGTATGAATACGCTTTAAAATGGACGCATACATAACCGGGTCTCCAGAATGTGTTGGACTAATACAAAAACTGTCAAGGCTAAATAGAAATGTCATACTTTGAGCCAAATAGAAATGTCATACCCTGCTTAATTATTGATTATTTTTCTATAAAAACAGGTTGCTGATTTCTTACTTTATTAAACAAAAATTGATTCCGCCATGGGTGAT
>JAZDNE010000079.1:0-3318 GCA_043800235.1 bacterium
AACATAATTTTTTCGGTAAAATGATGGTTGTTAAGTGCCTGGCACTGACGAACTACCTGAGTAGTTACAAAATTTTTATACAGAAATTTCCTCAAAATCTGAAAATTTCGTTACGAAAGCGACTTTTAAGACACGCTCTAAGGGTATAAGAATTTTTTTATCAAATACACATGCAGAATTATTTTCTTTATATAATATCTAATTATATTTTTATTGATGCAAAAGCCATAATTAAAAGGAAATCTAAAGTTATCTTTACTATTTAATTGAAATTCAAGTAAATTGCTCAAAATAAACGCTCTTTTTTTAATCGCATCGCTTTTATTTATTTTGATTTTTTTCTTGATTAAAAAACTTTTAAACCATTTCCCATATTCTCCGTTGTCATTTGCATATTGAAAAAATATGGCAGATAATGGAGCCGGTAGAATTAAATTAAATCTAATTATTTCTTTTTTTATAAAAGGAATTCGGAATTTTACATAACCACTTTTAAATTCTGCCAAAAAAATGTTGCTTGACCATTTATTTTCATTTAAAAAAGAAATTTTGTATCTTTCATTTTTAAATATTTTATTTGAATCAAAATAAAATTTTGATGATTTAATATAATTATTAAGTATGCTAATGATATTAAATAATTCTTCATTAAATGATAATGCTAAATTGAGCAATTTATCTAAGTTTTCAATTAAATCAGAATTGAACCAACTATTACGTAGGTTAGAAATTTCTTGTATGTATTTATTATCAATTTTGGCTTCACAAATTTCTTCCAAAATTCTCAAAGTATATTTAAATGAATATAATTCGCATAATGTTTGCCTCACATCTATTTGTTTATCTAGAATAATTCTATCAAATAATAATAATTTATTTGTTAAATAATCTGTAACTAATGACAAAAGCATCGATTTATATTCTTGATTCGATAACTCAATTTTTGGATCAGCGATCTTATATTCTATCCCATATAATAATTTTAAATTAACTTGCGGGGAAAATATATACTGTAAATATATAAAAGAATCTTCATTAAAAAAATCATGTCTATGCATCACAACGAAATCATAATTAGCAGGCTTCTTTTTATTGCTATCTATATTTAATCTGCCGTGGAAACTATTGTCGAGTACTATATAAATATCTAAATCAGATATACCTGGGACCCAATTTCCTCCCCCTAAATAAATGGATTTCACCCGAACATCATTTTTATATTTTTTAATTATAAAATCGCAAGCATCAAAATAATCTTGGTCCATGATTTTACGAGGAAAGTTGGAAAGAGTAAATTTTTTATAATACATAACTATCTATTTTTTAATAATGCTAGCCCCTGCTCTAAAAATTTTTTTGCTTCTATATTCAAAAATTCAATTTTATTTAATTGATTTTTATGTCGATATAAATATGCCTTTTTATATCCCTTTATAAATTTGTCAAGAAAAAAGTAAGGAATTTTATCAATATATTTCAACAAAAACAACAAACCATTATTTTTTAATCTCCAATTCAATCTTTCAGTAGATGCAAATTCAATGATCGAATAATTTAAATCAGTAAATGTTTCTCTACATAGAGAGAATGATTTTTTCTTACTGACATTAACTCCTTTCGCTTGCAAAAGCAAAGATGGGGTTAACATGAGCATCGACAGGCTGTTCTTGTACATGTATAAATCCTCACAATAATTGTTTTTGCGCCGCTGATCAAAATATTTTAAAAAATTATCTAACTTCCACAGCCCGTCAAAATAATTTTCCCTTATGGTTAAGTCGTGTTCTTTGTTAAATAAGCTAATTGCATCGGAGAAAGAATCAACGGGCAAAGAAGTTTGTGAATAAAAACTAGCATCAAAAGGTGATATAAAATTGAATCTATGATGGGCAAGAATATCAAAAAAATAACACGATAAAGATATTTTCTTAAAAATGCGCTGTGCTTGTATAAAAGTTAATTTATGATCAAAAATTTTCTTTTTTAAAATAATAACAATATCCAAATCACTCCAGTTATCAACTGTTTTAAAATCACCGTAACTGCCTTGTATAATAAAATCTTCGATATATTCAGTCAAATTTTTGTCAACTAACTTTTTTAAAGTACCTAATGGCTTATATTTTTCTATATCATCTGATTTTGACTTTACTATGTTGAACTTTTTAGGTTTAATTTTTATTTGTTGTGTAATAAATTTTTTATTTACTTTTGTCCGTGCAGTTTCTAAAATGTTATAAAAAATCTGAAGAATTGTAAAATAATCTTTATTGCAATTACCACGACTTAAATAATTTGTGCCAATTTTTAAAAGTTTATCTTCGACACATCCAACTTTCACTAAATTGGATGCAATTGATAAAAAATTCCTAATACTTGCTTTCAGGAACTTATCACTTACGTCTTCTTGGATTGTTATCGCTAGGAGTTTTTTAAAAATTTCTTGTATGTAGCATAAATAGATAAAAATAAATTCATCTTCATTCAAAAGTTTTTTTATTGTATAACCTTTCATGTTTGCAATGTCTTCTAAAAATAAATTTTTATTAAATTTGTTCATTTTTTTGCTATGATAAAATGTCCGGGCGTATCCAAGCACTTTTCTGTTTTTGAAAAATAATTAAATAAAAGAAATATCTTGGATAATATTTTATACAAAAATTTAGATTTGCACCACCGTCTAGAAAAACACTCTATAACTCTCCATCTTCCGCCTGTAGTAACTATTTCAAGTATTTCATACCCACTTTTCTTCAATAAATAAGACAAGGCATCCTTACTAAACCTATAATAATCATCAGGTTCTCCATGGTAAGGATGCATCCATGGCGTAGATAGTAGCATATAACCGCCTTTTTTTAATATTCTAAAACTTTCCTCGATGACCTTTTGCGGATCTAAGACATGTTCTAAGACTTGAAAACAGATTATGGTATCAAAACTATCATCTTCGAAAGGAGTATTATCAGCGCTGCATTTTATATCCATATTTTTATGATCATAATAATCGCAGCCAGTATACGAATCAGCATTTTGCAATACTAACTGTTTATACTTACATCTACCACAACCTAGATCTAATAACTTCCCTCTTATAAAACGATGATTTTTTTCTAATAATGTTTTTGTATGATGAGATTCAAAGATTTTTCCGTAACATCTTTTAATGGTTTTCATATCTTATTTTATTAAATTCATAAATAATGACTTTGTAGGAGAAACTGAAAATGTATAAGGTTTTATGGTATTGTCTGCAATAGTTTTAACATTAGCTTGCCTTGATATTTTTTCCGTCAACTCTGGAGTAAAACCTAAAAT
>JAZDNE010000080.1:0-29500 GCA_043800235.1 bacterium
TCCTAAATTCCCATATTTCGGTCAAATTTTCCAAAAAATTCTTTGGCTTAGCTTAGGCTAAACCGCAAAATTTGTTTGAAAAATTATGCCTCGAAATCTGGAAATTTATGACTAAAGGAGCATTCGGCGACAGTCCCATAAAGATGAAGTTTGAACAGGCGGAAAAATTATCTGATGAAGAGCTTGTAAAATTAACCTTGTCAAATCAGGATTATTTTTTATTTATTATACATAGATATAAAATTAGGCTCTTTAATTATATTCGAAGAGTAACTAATATAAGTTATGAAGACGCGGAAGATATTTTACAAGATGTTTTTATAAAAATATACTTTAATCTTAATGATTTCGCGCCTGATTTAAAATTTTCATCATGGGTTTACGCCATTGCCAGAAATCAAGCAATAAGCAATTATAGGAAGTTGCGATCAAGAGCGGAAGGACATAAAACGGATTTTAATGATGATATAGTTAATGATTTGGTTTTTGAAATAGATATCAATAAAAATATAGACGCAAAATTTTTAAAAGAGAATGTTCAAAAGATTTTGAGCAGTATGAATGGAAAATATAGAGAAGTGTTAGTTTTGAAATTTTTAGAAGATAAGAGTTATCAAGAAATATCAGATATTATAAAAAAGCCATCAGGAACAGTAGGATCTATGATAAATAAAGCAAAGAAAATATTTAGGGATAAATTAAATAATATATGATTCAAAATAATGATTTTGATAAAAAATTATTAGATGCTATAAAAGATAAAAAAATATTCCCTAAGCCGAAATGGAAATTTTTATTTAAAAAATTTATTATTTGGATAGCTGGCATATTATCGTTATTATTGGGCGCTATTGCTGTGTCTCTAATTATTTATATAAGTAAATTTGATGATAGAGGCGTATTTAGAAGGATAGGCAAAGGAATCCCAGAAGTTATTTTATTAAGCGTCCCTTTTTTTTGGATTTTATGTTTGGCTTTGTTTATTTTTTTAGTTTATCTTAATTTTAAAAAAACAAAAACAGGGTATCGTTATTCGATATTGGCGATTATCGCGAGCGCTATTTTTTTGAGTGTTTTATTAGGCGCTGTATTTTATCGCGCTGGGTTGAGTATGAAAATTGATGATATATTGGGAAGAAAAGCTCCATTTTATGATAGAATAATAAATCCGCATATACAGTTTTGGTCAAAACCTGAAGAGGGAAGATTGTCTGGTTTAATATTATCAAAAGGAGATAATTTTTTAACAGTAGTAGATAAATTAAAGCAAGAGTGGAATGTAAGTTTTAAAAATTTTCAAAATTTTGATAATATCAAAGCGGGAGTCCCAGCGCGGTTTATAGGAAAAAAATTATCTGTTAATGAATTTGAAGCATTTGAAATTTTGCCGATGAGATCCGGACGAGGATTTTATGATCGTTTTAGACCTAAATTCCTTTCTCCCGATCGCCATGATAAATTTAGACCGTATAAATTTATCGGTAAATAAATAATTTATGGATACTAAAGAAATTACAAAGAAAACTAAAAAAATTAGATTTTTTAAGACTAAAAAGTTTTTGCTGTTTGCTATAATAATTGTTTTTTCCGCAAGCTATTATTTTTATAAATCTAAAAATACGCAAGTTGAGACGATTCAGTATGTTTTAGGCAAAGTTGAAAGAGGATCTATTTTAACTTCTGTTTCTGGATCTGGGCAGGTTGTGGTTTCTAATCAAGTAGATATTAAATCTAAAGTTTCGGGAGAGATAATTTATAGCAATATTAAAAATGGACAAGAAGTTAAAAGCGACGAGATACTTTTTAAAATTGATGATCGCGACGCGCAGGGGGCGGTAAAAGACGCGAGCGCAGACCTTCAAACATCCAAACTTGAATTCGAGGAATTATTGAAGCCCGCGAGTGAAAGTGAAATTTTGCAGGCGGAAAATTCAATTAACTCCGCTAAAAGAAATTTGGAAAAATTATTAAATCCTCCTGACGCATTAGAACTTATGAAAGCGGAAAATGCTTTAAGCCAAGCGAAAGATAATTTTGAAAAATTAAAAGCGAGTCAAAAAAATACTTATCAGGAAATTTTAGATCAAATTAAAGAAGCCGAGTCTGATCTTGAGAAATCTTATGAGGATTCTTTTAATACGATAGCAAATAGTTTTTTAGATCTGCCAGAAATGATTACTAATTTGCGAGATATTCTTTATAGCGAAGAAATCGCCGATAGTGAAATTACTATGGGGAATACTTGGAATATATCCGCTTTGAAAAACTCCATTTCTTCTTATGATTTTATGCAAGAATTACAAAAATATATTGATAATTCGGAGTTAGTTTATAAAAACGCGAGAGAGAAATATGATGTTAATTATGATAATTATAAAAAATCAAGCCGCTATTCCAATAAAGATGTTATTGAAACATTATTGTCAGAAACATTAGAAACGACTAAGACATTTTCAGAAACAATTAAAAGCGAAGCCAATATGTTTGATTATTGGGTAGATTGCCGTTCGCAAATGGGGCAGGAAATATTTAGCATGATAACCGAATATCAAGCTGAATTAAAAACTTACACATCAAAAATCAATGGACATATAACAAATATTTTATCCGCAAAAAGCGCTATTGAAAATAGTAAAGAAGCTAAAGCGAATGCTGAAACTGATCGTATAGAAATGGAACAAAATAATCCTTTAGATTTGCTTGCGTCAGAGCAGTCTATTAAAGAAAAAGAGCAGACGCTCGCAGATTTAAAAGCTGGAGCGGAATATTCCGAGATCGAAGCGGCAAAGGAATCTTTAGCGGAAAAAGAGATGGCTTTAAAAGAATTAAAATTGGGTCCGGATGAGCTTGAAATAAGAGCGAAAAAAATTGCTGTTCAGCAAAAAGAAGAAACATTGCGAAAAGCGCGAGAAGTTTTGACTGATTATAGCATTAAAGCTCCTTTTGGCGGCGTGATAGCGGAAGTATTAGCCTTTAAGGGTGAGGCAGTCTCGTCTGGAACAAGTTTTGCAACGATCATTACTCGGCAAAAAATAGCTGAAATTACATTTAATGAGATTGATATCGCGAAAGTCAAAATAGGGCAGAAAGCAGTTTTAAATTTCACTGCCATAGATGGTTTATCAATTAGCGGAGAAGTGGCTGAACTTGATAATATTGGAACAATAACGCAGGGGGTAGTAAATTATACAGTAAAAATAGCTTTTGATACGCAGGATGAGAGAATAAAACCGCAAATGAGCGTATCGGCTACGATTACCACTAACCAAAAATTAGACACTCTGATCGCGCCGAATTCCGCTGTTAAAAATTCAAATGGGCAATATTATGTGGAGATGATTGCCCCTGAAGATGAAATTTTAAGCGAAAGCGGAGTTAGTTCAAAAAAACCTTTGGAACATAAATTAGTTGAGATAGGATTATCTAATGATGATAACGCGGAAATTTTAAGCGGGCTTGAAGAAGGCGAAAAAATTATTATAAAAATTATAAATAATAGCGCTAATCAAACTCAATCAAGACAAACTGGCGGATTGCAGTTGTTTGGAGGAGGAGGCAATATTCGGATGATGAGATAAATTTAATATGATAGAATGTATAAATATAAATAAAATTTATGAAAATGGCGAGGTGGTTGTTCATATATTGAAAAATATATCTTTTAAAATTAAGAAAGGAGAATTTGTAGCCATAACTGGACCTTCTGGTTCGGGCAAATCAACACTTATGCATATCATCGGAGCGCTTGATTCTCCTACTGACGGGAAGTATTTTTTGAATGGCGAAGATGTGTCTCTATTAAGCGATGAAGAATTAGCAAATATAAGAAAGAATAAAATTGGTTTCGTTTTTCAGTCATTTAATTTATTGCCAAGATCTACTGTTTTGCGCAATATAATGTTGCCATTAGTATATGCGGAAATTCCAGTTGCCGATAGGGAAGAAATGGCAAAAAAAGCCTTAATATCAGCGGGATTAGATGAGGATAGGTGGCATCATCTTACCAATCAGCTTTCAGGAGGACAGATGCAGAGAGTCGCGATAGCGCGCGCTTTAGTAAATAATCCTTCAATAATTTTAGCGGATGAGCCAACCGGCAATTTAGATACTAAAACAGGGCAAATCGTGCTTAATACTTTTAAGAAATTAAATCAGAAAGAGGGGCATACAATTATTTTAATCACACATGAAAGCGAGGTCGCTAAATATGCCGATAGAGTTATAAATATCAAAGACGGTATTATAATCGCGCAGTAAGTAAAGTTATTTTTATGCTTTTATACGATTTATATCAGGAAACATTTTTAGCCGTTAAGGCAAATAAAGCAAGATCAGGACTAACAATTCTTGGGATTATTATTGGTATTGGGTCGGTAATAGCTATGGTTTCCATAGGTCAGGGAGCTCAAAAATCCATTGAATCAAGCATTGAATCGATTGGATCAAATTTAATTATGGTAATGCCTGGATTTCAAAGATCAGCCGTTGGCGGCGGTGTAAGCGCCGGACGCGGAAGCGCGCAAACTCTTAAAATTGAAGATGCGGACGCTATAAAAAATGAAATTTTACAAATTAAGGCGGTAGCGCCGGATTTATCTCGACGGTATCAGATAACATTTAAGGGGAAAAATACAAATACTCAAGTAGTAGGGACATCGCCTTCTTACGCGGATGTTCGAAATTTAGAAATAGATCAAGGTTCTTTTATCTCTGAGCAAGACGCGCGAGCATTAAATAAAGTAGCAGTTCTTGCCCCTAATGCAAGAGATGATCTTTTTGGGGAAGGAGCTGAATCCATAGGGAACACAATACGGATAAATCAGGTTGATTTTAAAGTAATAGGAATTACAAAATCAAAAGGCGCGACAGGTTATGGGAATCAAGATGATATGGTTTTTGTTCCACTTTCTACAGCTCAACGATATTTATCAGGAGATAATTATTTATCAACAATAACTGTTCAGACTGAAAACCAATCCGCGTTGACTTCCGTTCAAAATCAGATAAGAGATCTTTTATTGGCTCGCCATAAAATAAATGATCCGCAAATGGCAGATTTCCAAATTTTAAATCAGGCAGATATTATCGCCACAGCTTCTTCTGTAACAGGAACATTTACTATGCTTTTGGCGGCTATTGCCGGGATTTCTTTAATTGTTGGCGGAATCGGCATTATGAATATGATGCTCACAAATGTCACAGAACGCACAAAGGAGATCGGTCTGCGCAAAGCTATTGGAGCTCAAAAGAACGATATAAGCAATCAATTTTTAGCGGAAGCGGTAATGCTTACTTTGATTGGAGGAATATTCGGTATTTTATTGGGATGGATTATTTCGCTTATTATATCAAAATTTGCGGGAATAGCGACTAATATTTCGATATATTCAATCATTTTAGCGTGTGGCGTATCTGCCGCTATTGGAATTATATTTGGGTATTATCCTGCCAGAAGGGCGGCTAGGCTTAATCCGATTGAAGCGTTGAGATACGAATAATATTAGATTTTTGCCATATGCCCGTCATCCTTAAACGAGTCAAAGCGAGTGAATAATCTCTTGATTAAGCGAAAAAAACTTTGGGATTATTTGTTCCTTTTTCTCTCAGAATTACGGATAACGGCATTCGGCGACAGTCTCTTTAAAAAATTTATGACTAAAAAATTTATTTTGATCGCTATTGGCGCTGTTATTATTGTTGGCGCCGCATCTTTTTATGGAGGGATGACTTACGGGAAGTATAATAAAAGTTTTCAGGCTAATATGTCGCAGAGAACTAATAGTAATTTTCAACAATTTAGGCAGGGAATGGGCAATAGAGCTGGAGAAGGTTTAGTAAATGGGGAAATAATAAAAAAAGATGATGAAAGCATCACTGTGAAATTGCGGGATGGCGGATCGAAAATTATTTATATATCAAACAAAACAGGTATTATGAAATCAGTAGATGGCGTTAAAGATGATCTTGAAATTGGAGAAAATGCGATGGTTAATGGAAAAGTAAATTCTGACGGGAGTATTGCGGCTGAAACTATTCAGTTAAGAAAAAATATCAAATTACAAAATAGGGATTAAAAAATTGGTTTATTTTTTAAAAAGGCGAATTTTTGTCTTCGCAGGCAGAAAATCGCTTTTTTGCTTTTAGTTTGACAAAAATTGGCAAGGGGGTATAATTTGATTAGATTTATATAAATTAATTTGTTAATAAAAATATATGTACTCAAAACAAGTTTTAAAACATTTTAAAAATCCGCATAATCAGGGGAAGATGGAAAATCCTACTGTTATCGGGGTTGCGGGAAATCCTGTTTGCGGGGATACGATGAAGATATATATAAAAGTTTCCGCCAAAGGCGGATCCGCCTCTGGCGGAAAGAGTGGTAAAATAAATAATTGCGATAAAAAATCCTCCTTAATCCCACTTTGCGAAAGGGGGAAATGTAAGATTGAGGATATAAAATTTGAGACATTGGGATGCGCGGCTGCGATAGCTTCTTCTTCAGTTTTGACGGATATGGCAAAAGGAAAAACTTTAGGCGAGGCATTAGAAATTACAAAAGGAGATGTAATAAAAAAATTAGGCGGTTTGCCGTCGCATAAAGAGCATTGTTCGCTTATAGCGGTTGATGCGTTGAGAAATGCCATAGATAAATTGAAAAAGTGAAAAAAATAATTATTATGAAGAATAAAATTTTAAAAATATTAAACAGTAAAATTAAACCGATGCTTCAAGCCGATGGCGGAGATTTGGAGTTAATTGAAGTCGATGAGAAAAATGGAATTGTAAAAGTTAGGATGACAGGCATGTGTTCTCATTGTCCTATGGCCGAGATGACTTTTCGGCATGGCATTGAAGAAGTTTTAAAAAAAGAAATTAAAGAAATTAAAAAAGTGGAATTGGCGAAATAGAGAATTATAAAATTAGAAATTAAAAAATTACAAATTATTTTTGTTTTGTTGTTTTTTGGTTTTTGACTTTTATGACCCCGATGCTCAAACAATATTTTGAGATAAAAGATAAACATAAGGATAAGATCCTTTTTTTTAGACTTGGTGATTTTTATGAAATGTTTGGCGCGGATGCTGAAAAAGCGTCAGTTATTTTAGACATTGTTTTAACAGCGCGGCATAAAGGCACTGAGAATGAAATCCCTATGTGCGGTTTGCCGTATCATGCGGCGGATCAGTATATCGCTAAATTAACTAAAGCGGGAATGAAAGTCGCGATTTGCGAACAAGTTAGCGATCCGAGTTTGCCGGGAATAGTAAAAAGAGAAGTCGCGCAAATTATTACTCCTGGGACAACTATGAATTCTTCTTTGCTTGATAAAGGGGAAAATAATTTTCTTGCATCCGTTGCGAGTAAATTGTTTCAAGAGACATCATCCGACTTGGTCGGAACGGAAGGAAATAGAGAGCTTTTCGGCGTTGCATTTGTAGATTTGACAACAGGGGAATTTAAAGTAATGGAAATTTTTGGACAAGATAATTTAATCGCGGAATTAAAAAGAATAAATCCCGCTGAAGTATTGGCAGACAATTTATTAAATAAATCAATTCAATGCGGCGGCGGCGAGAAAGCGGCAAATTGGTATTATATATTTAAGAATGTAAGCAAGTTCATACCCGCAAATTATTTTGAGCCTGATAAAGTTTTATGCGAGCAATTTGGAGTGAATGGTTTGGAAGGATTTGGAATAGAAAAAATGAGAATAGGAATTCGCGCGGCGGCTAATTTAGCGATGTATTTGAAAGACACTCAAAAGAGGCAACTTAAACATATAAATAAAATTTCAGTTCACAATCCTTATGATTATATGATTTTGGACGAGGCGACTATTAAAAATTTGGATTTGATATATAATTGGCAGATGAAATCGAAAGAAGGGACTTTAATTTCCACGCTTGATAAAACATCTACCGCTATGGGCGCGCGGTTATTAAAGCAATGGATTCTCCGTCCTCTTATAAATATAAGCAACATTAAAAAAAGGTTGGGAGCGGTTGAATATTTTTACGATAATAATGATTTGCGGGATGAGCTTAGGATATTGTTTAAACAAATTTTGGATATAGAAAGATTATTGGCAAAAGTCGGATGTTTGAGAGTTAACGCGAGAGATCTTTTAGCTTTAAAAGAAAGTCTTAAAGTCGCGGAAAACATAAAAATGTATATTGCGAACTATGGCAATGGGATTGAAGAAATTTATGGAGCGCGAGAGATGAATGATTTAAAGTTAAAAGTTATTATAGATTTGATAGAAAAGTATATTTTGGATGATCCGCCCGTTTTAATTACTGATGGCGGAATAATAAAAGATGGAAATAACAGCGAGTTGGATGAATTAAGGAATATTTCTAAAGGCGGCAAGTCATGGATTGCCGAATTACAGCAAAAAGAGCGGGAGAGGACGAATATAAATTCTTTAAAGATAAAGTTTAATAGAGTTTTCGGTTATTATATAGAGATTAGCAATGCTAATATTTCATCAGCGCCGGGAGATTATATAAGAAAACAAACTCTTGCAAACGGCGAGAGATTTACCACAGCTGAATTAAAAGAATATGAAGAAAAGGTTTTAAACGCTGAGGAGAAAATAAAGGAAATAGAATATAATATATTTATGGAAGTTGTTTTAAAGATTGCGGAATATTCTAAAATAATACAAAAAACAGCTTCTATTATCGCGGAATTTGATATTTTTTTGAATTTTGCGCAGATCGCGAGAGAAAATAATTATGTAAAGCCTTACATTTCCGATAGCGCAAAAATTGATATTAAAGAAGGACGGCATCCCGTGATTGAGCATAATAGCGAAGTTGATTTTGTCGCGAATGATTCCTGTTTGGATAATGAAAAACGCCGGTTTATAGTTTTAACGGGTCCTAATATGGCAGGGAAATCGGTTTATCTAAGACAGAATGCTTTAATTTGTTTAATGGCGCAAATAGGATCTTATGTCCCGGCGAAGGAAGCGAATCTTTGCGTGTTGGATAGAATTTTTACTCGGGTTGGCGCGAGCGATAATATTGCGAAAGGGCAATCCACCTTTATGGTTGAAATGCAGGAAGCGGCAAGAATTATCCATAATGCTACTCAAAAAAGCCTTATTATTTTTGATGAATTGGGACGGGGCACGAGCACTTATGACGGGGTAAGCATAGCTTGGGCGGTTATAGAGCATATTCATAATAAAATAAAGGCGAAAACAGTTTTTGCAACTCATTATCATGAATTGGCGGAATTGGCGAATAATTTGGATGGTGTTCAGAATTTTCGAATGGCAGTATTAGAAAATGAGGATGGCGTAGTTTTTTTGCATAAGATAATTAAAGGCGGCATAGATAAAAGTTACGGGATAGAAGTCGCGAAATTGGCGGGGATGCCGCAAGAACTAATAAATAGAGCAAAGGAAATATTAAATAAATTGGAAAATGGACATAATTTCGATAATAAAACATATCATACGCAAGAGCCGTTGATTAAGATAGAATCAGAAGCGGAGAGGATAATTAGAGATCTTAATTTGAATAATATGACACCGATGGAAGCTTTAAATTTTTTGAAAAAAATGCAAAATAACGCCTAATGGGACTTTCGCCAGATGTACCCGCCCGTCACCATTAAAAGTTAAAAAATTTTTAATTATTAAATATGATTCGCATTTTAGATAATAACTTAATAAATAAAATAGCGGCTGGAGAGGTTGTCGATAGACCTGCTTCAGTTGTTAAAGAATTAGTTGAGAATTCGCTTGACGCAGGCGCAGATTTTATAAGTGTAGAATTAAAAAATGGCGGCATAGATTTAATAGAAGTCGCGGATAATGGCAAGGGAATGAATAAAGATGATGCTATGTTATGCGTGAAAAGGCACGCGACGAGCAAAATTGAAAAAATAGAAGATCTTAATAATATTAGAAGTTTTGGTTTTAGGGGAGAGGCTTTAGCGGCGATTTCTTCTGTGAGCAGATTTAGCTTGCAAACGAAAGAGAAAGGAGCGATAAGCGGGGTTATTTTATCTTGCGGGTCGGAATCTCTCATTATTGACAATGGCTGTTATATTGATAAGTCGTCTGCGGCGGATGATAATAAATGGGAAATAAAAGATATAGGTTGCTCTGAAGGCGCGAAGATTCGCGCGGAAAATTTATTTTATAATATTCCGGCGCGGAAAAAATTTTTAAAAAGCGCGCAAACAGAATTTAATCATATTTTAAACACGCTTACTGATATTTCGCTTTCTAATTTTGGCGTTAGATTAAAATTAGTTCATAATGGAAAAATAATTTTTGATTATTTGGCGGACGCGAAACAACGCGAAGAAGAGCATAAAACGATGCAAAAAAATGATAATTGGGATAATAGAGTAAAGGTTGTTTTAGGGAACGATAATTTTTCTAAGATGATTCCTTTTTATCAAGAAGCGGGAGAAATGATTTTATGCGGATTTGCGTCTTCTTTGACGGATACCCATTCAATCAAAGGGCAACAATATTTATTCGTTAATAATAGGCCAGTGCGCAACAATATTGTTCACAAGGCTATTTATGAAGCATATAGAAATTTAGTTCCCGCCGGGAGTCATCCTAATTTTGTAATAAAATTAGATTTAGAGCCTGAATTAGTTGATGTTAATGTCCATCCTCGAAAAATGGAAGTAAAATTTTTACGCCAGCAGGATGTTTTTAAAATGGTTGAAGCTGTTGTAAGAGAAGCGGTGACAGGCAGAAAATTTAGAAATTTAGAAACTAATAAATTAGACTTAAGTTATGGATATTTAGCCAGTGGAAATAATGTTGAAATTCGAAACAAATCACAAAATCAAAATTTAAAATTTCAAAATGTGGAACAATATAAAACGCAGGAAAGGAATAATATTAGCAGATTATCGTCTTTCTTGCCCTGCTCAAGGGAGGGACTAAACGAGTATGGCCGCGCTGTTGTGAAAGATGGCAAACAGCAAGATGCTGTTAGGTTTTTCAATGATTCAATGTTTGGCGCGGAAAAGCGCGAGGGAGAAGAGTCATCTTGGAAATTGATAGGGCAGATTAAAAATTTATATTTGATTGTTGAGACAATAGATGGAATAATTTTAATTGATCAGCATGCCGCGCATGAAAGAATAATTTATGATAGTATAATAGAAAAAATAAAACAGGAAAATTATAAATTTCAACAGCTTTTTGTTCCGTTAAAAATAGAACTTTCTTTGCGCGAGATGGTAAATTTAAAACAGAATTTTGAAATTTTAAAGAAAATCGGATTTGAGATAGAAGAATTTGGAACAAATACTATTATTGTTCAAACCGTTCCGCAAGATATTTCAGGAAAAAATGTTGAAGAAATTATTAGAGGAATTATAAACGACTTGCTTTCTTTTGGGAGTGAAGATTTGAAATTTAACGAAAAAACATTAGAAGAGGCGAGGAATAAAGTTGTGTGTTATATTTCTTGCAGAAGCGCTATTATGGCTGGGGATAAGATTTCTTTAGAGGAACAAACTGATTTAGTTAGAAAAGTTATGAGTGGCGAAGTGAAGGCAACTTGTCCGCATGGAAGACCTATAATATCTATTTTGCGGTGGGATGAAATAGGAAAGAGATTTAAACGCAATTCATAATTTTGTAAATTAGAAAGGAGCATTCGGCTAAAGTCCCGCTATAATTTTATGCCAATTAAACTTAATATATCTCTTCTTCAAGACGCTATCAATCGCGCTGGCATAAGAAAGCAAGTTGATTCTGTTTTGGTTTTGGAAAAATTTATAAAAATTGTTGAAAAAATATTTACAGAAGAATATTCGAAAGAGCGGGCGCGTGGAATTTTAACTGATTTTAAGCCTTTGCATTTTAAAAATAAAGTGATAACTGTCGCGTCATTAAACCCTTCTTTAAGTCAGGAGCTTAGATTAAGAGAAAGGACGATTTTATATCGACTTAACAATGAATTTGGAAAAAATATTGTTGATAGGATTTTATTTGTTGTTTAAAATCAGCTGTTATTTATCTACGACTCTTTCTACATACTCGCCGCTTTCTGTGTTTACTCGCACAATATTTCCTTCTTTTATAAAAAGAGGAGCTTGAATTTTTAATCCATTTTCTAAAGTTATATATTTTGTCGCTGTTGTAGAAGTATCTCCTTTAACAGCATCTGGCGCTTCAATTACTTTATAGTCGGCTTTAGGCGGCAAATCTATTGAAATCGGATTGTTGTTGTAATATAAAATATAAATTTCAAGACCTTCTTTTAAGAATTTTCCTTGTTCTCCTATTACATCTTTTGATATGCTTGCTTGTTCGTAAGTGTCCTGTTCCATAAAATTATAGTTTTCTGGTTCTTCATAAAGATATTGCGCTTTTTTTCTTTGAAGATCCGCTGTCTCCACCTGCTCGCCTGATTTAAAAGTAATTTCAAGAAGTTTCCCTGTTTGGCAATTTTTTATTTTTGTGCGCGTGAAAGCCGTCCCTTTGCCCGGGTTTACTTTTTGAAAATCTGCAATTACATAAGGCTCTCCTTTCCATAGAAGAGCGACGCCTTTTTTAAAATCGGAAGTTGTGATTGTTGGCATATTTTACACACCCTCGGCACCTCTATAGAGGGAAACTAAGTTTTAACAGGGGCTGTCGCCGAATGCTCCTTTAGTCATAAATTTCCAGATTTACCAGGCATAATTTTTCAAACAAATTTTGCGGTTTAGCCTAAGCTAAAGGGAAAAAATTTTTTGGAAAATTTGACCGAAATATGGGGATTTAGGACAAAGAGGTATTCGGCGACAGCCCCTTAATGCCTAAACCATTTTTATACGCGATTGAACATGCTCCTTCTCTTGATACCATACACGGTCCTTGCGGATTTTCCGGCGCGCATTTTTTATTAAAATTCGGACACTTTGCCGGCTCTATATTTCCTTTTATAACCTCCGCGCATAAACAATCCTCACTTGATGATGGCGTTAAACTATTATTAAAATCACTGCGCGCGTTTAACAAATTTCTATATATTTCTTTCGCATCTATATTAGCATATTTTGCGCGAAGTTCGAAACCGCTATTGTGAATAATGCCAAGCCCTCGCCAATCGCTATTTTTAATCTCAAAAACCTCATCAATCAATTTTATAGCTTTTTTATTCCCCTCGGCTCTAACAACTCTTTTGTATTCATTTTCAACTTCAGCTCTGCCCTCGATAATTTGGCATAAAAGCATTATTATCCCTTTTAAAACATCCGACATTTCAAACCCTGTTATAGCTTGCGGGATATTTCCATAGAAAGAACGAAGCATCGCCCCGTTCCCACAACCTGAATAATGCGTTTTAAAATCACAAAACGCATCCGATCCGACAATAGCCGCCACATGACCTGGAGAAATCAAACCATCTACTTTTATTTCCCCGTTTGCCAGTAATGTTTTCATTGCCGGAATAAAAGCCTTATGCGCGGAATAAATTTTTTTTCCCCTCTTTGCGATTGAAGCGCTCATTGGAGCTGTCGTTTCAAAACCGATAGCAAAAAAAACTATCTCTTCCGAAAATTTTAATAATTCTTCAACTCCATAAATTTCTTTTACTTTCGCGCCCATTTCTCGCGCGTCCGCTAAACTCATTTTCGAACCTTTAACTCTTATCATATCTCCATAAGTTGCGATAGGAACCCCGCTTATCGCCAGTTTTACAACAGCGTCGATATCATTACGAGATGTGACGCAAACAGGACAACCTGGACCTGAAATAAGTTTCACATTTTGAGGCAAAATTTCTTTTATCCCGGATTCAGCGATAACTTGCGTATGCGTGCCGCAAACCTCCATTAGTTTAACTTCTCTTTTTATCTTTTTCGCTAAATTTTTAATTTTATCCAAATACTCTTGCATAAATCTATAATGTTAATATATACTTATTTCTAAATACCATATGCCCGAACTTCCAGAAGTTGAAACAATTAAAAAAGAATTAGAAGAAAAAATTTTAGGCAAAAAAATTGCCAAAGCAGAATTAATTTTGCCTAAAATAACAAACTTTAATCAAAAAGATTTTATTAAAAGAATTAAAAATTCTAAAATTATTTTTATAGAAAGAAAAGCGAAAAATTTAGTTATAAAATTATCCAACAAAGAAAATATTTTGATCCATTTGAAATTGACCGGGCAGTTAATTTATTTTGCGCCGAAAAAATACAAAAAACAAAAATACACGCATTTGATATTTTATTTTTCTGACGGCTCTAAATTATTATATAATGATTTAAGGCAATTTGGTTATGTTAAATTATTATCAACGGAAGAATTGGAAAAATATTTCAAAAAACAAAATTTTGGGATAAATCCAATAGATAAAAATTTTACTTTAACAAAATTTAATGAAATGCTCAAAAAAAAACGAGGTAAAATTAAAGTTGTTTTAATGGACCAAAAATTTATAGCGGGAATCGGCAATCTGTATGCGGCGGAAATCTGCTATTTTGCCAAAGTCCGTCCCGATAAAGAAATCTCGAAATTAAATGGGAAAAAAGTAAGCGAATTATTCCAAGGCATCAAAAAAATATTGCAAAAAGCGATCAAATATAAAGGATCATCAGTTGAAAATTATGTGGATATTTATGGAAAAAAAGGGGAATTTGTCCCTCATTTAAAAGTTTATAGAAGAGAAGGAAAAAAATGTTTGCGATGCGGCGTCGAAATAAAAGCTATGAAATTAGGCGGACGAGGAACATATTTTTGCCCGCAATGCCAAAAATAGGAGTATTTACTCATATTAATCAATCTTTCCGCAAATTAGTCATCAATATATAATCCCGTTCTATGTTCCTGCGCTTTGCCTGCGGCTTTTATTAATTTATCAAGCGTATAATACGCGACCGCATAAGCTGACAAAGTTATAATTAAACCAATAATTACATCTCTTATTATTATTTTCGCTTTACTTACTTGCTCATCATTTCCTCCAGCAGTCATCCATAAATATCCTGCGTAAACAGCAAGGACGACGAAAACTAAAGCCAAAAGACTCAAAATATCTTTAATAATCTCGGCTATAATAATAACTATCCCTCTTTCTTTTTCACCTGCTTCGCCAATATCTTGCTTATATTCAGTTTGCTCAACAACCTTATTTAAAGAATTTTCCCAATTATAAGAATTTTGCGCCTTAATAATAGGCGCCATTATAAAAAAACAATATATAAGCGACAATAGCAAAAAATTATAATTTAGGATCTTTTTTCTCATAATTTCACTTTATAAATTTTTATTTATAAATTACTAATTGTTCCCGAAATTCTGCCCATCACATAATAAGTAATAGCGTAAGCCAAAAATACTATCGCGATTCCTATAATTGCGTTGATAATATAACTCTTTGCTTGCGATATTTTTTCTTCATTCCCATCTGCGGAAAACCATAAATATCCTGCGTAAATTATTAAAATAATAAGTATTATTCCGACAAAACTCAAAACTAATTCAACTCCTTTTCCAATAATCGCATAAAATTTATTTTCAACATTCACGCTGGTTATTGGCTCTTGTCCAACTAAAGTATTATAATTTCCGCTTGCTCCTTCCTCTAATATTTCCTTTGCGTTATGCTCATCTATATTATACTTTTCCGCAGATTCAGCTTGCACTTTTGCCAAATTTCCATTAACCGCAAAAAAAATGCTTAAAACTAAAATACAGTTTATTAAAATAATTTTTTTCATACACTTGATACTTTATACTGAATAATTTATACTAATTATGGGACTTATGCCGAATGCTCCTTTAGTCATAAATTGAAAGATTTACCAGGCATAATTTTTCAAACAAATTTTGCGGTTTAGCCTAAGCTAAGGGGTAAGAATTTTTTGGAAAATTTGACCGAAATATGGGAATTTAGGACAAAGAGGCATTCGGCATAAGTCCCATTATATCATATTTTCACACATCTATGCAACAAAGAACTTCAAATCTTATCGCCAGAGCTAAAATAATAGCAAATATCAGAAAATGGTTTGAAAAAAATCATTTTATTGAAGTTGAAACGCCTATCTTAGTTGACTGTCCTGATTTATCGCCAAATTTTGATATTCTAAAAACTAAAATCCATAATTCCCGCCTTAGCGCGTTTCCATCATCCATTTATCCTTTTACAAATCAATCGCATTCACAGAACTGTTTTTGTTTAGCGGGAAATGACGACAAAGGAAATACTAAATCTCTATCAAAATTATCCGCCGCATCTATAAAATATTTAATAACATCTCCCGAATTTTCAATGAAAAAATTATTAGCGCTTGAAAAATTAAACAACATTTATACAATCACAAAAGTATTTCGCGATAATGAAGAAAACACGGGCATACATAGCATAGAATTTACTATGCTTGAATGGTATCGCAAAAATGCGGATTATACAGATATTATGCAAGATACAGAGGAATTAGTAACTCATCTTATTTGCTTCGCGCGCCCATTTCCCCGCCTAAAAATATCCAACCTCTTTAAAAAATACGCTTGCATAGATAATGTCGAAAAATTATCTATTCCAGTATTCACAAAAATTATTCATTCGAGGGAATATAGCAAAGATAAAAATTTAACCTACGAACAATGCTTCAATTTAATTTTTCTAAACGAAATAGAATCTAAACTTCCCAAAACCCCTTTTTTTCTTATAGACTACCCCGCCCCGCTCGCGGCGCTGGCAAAATTTAAAAAAAATAATCCGCATATAGCCGAAAGATTTGAATTATACATCAACGGCATAGAACTTTGCAACGGTTTTTCTGAACTTACTGACGGGAAAGAACAATTATCTCGTTTTAAAAAAGAAAATATCCTGCGCAAACGGATGGGCAAACCGCAACTTCCAATTGATTATGAATTATGTAAAAAATTAGATTCTATTTCTATAAAAACAAAGGGACATCCTGTTCATGCGGCAAAGACCAAAAAAAACGCTATGGTAGGAGGCAACGCGATAGGCATAGATAGATTGGTTATGATTTTATTAAACGCGACAGCGATTGATGAAGTTATGTATTAAAAAATTTAATTTTTTATTTTTACCCATGCCTAAAAAACATCACATCGCCATCGCAAATAATGTAATCTTTGCCTTCCACTCTCATAACGCCATTCTCCTTAGCGCCGTTCCAGCCATTACAGGAAATAAAGTCATCATAAGAGACAACTTCCGCGCGGATGAAATTTGACTCAAAATCAGTATGAATCACGCCCGCGGCTTGCGGAGCTTTCGCGCCATTAACTACTGTCCACGCGCGCGTTTCCATCTCGCCAGATGTAAAAAATGTGAGTAATCCTAAAAGCTTATAACTTGCGACTATTAACTTATCTAAACCAGATTCCGTTATTCCAAGTTCTTTCATATATTCTTTCGCTTCTTCTTCAGAAAGTTCCGCAAGTTCAGATTCTATTTTTGCGGAAATGTTTATAAGAGGCGACTTGCCAATTGGCAAATTTAATTCTTCAAGAGAGAGTCCGTTCGACTTCGCTCCGCTCTGCTCAAAATAATATTTTTTCTCATCCACATTCGCCACGAAAAGCATCGGCTTTAATGTCAAAAGACTTAATTCTTTTATTAAATATTTTTCCTCATTGTCTAATTCCGCGTCAGACGCAAGATGACCTTTCTCTAAAATTTTCATAACCTTTTCTAAAACCGCGTTAACTTCCGCGACATGTTTATTGCCAGCTCTCATTTCTTTTTTTATACTTTCCAATCTTTTCGCGACAACCGACATATCGGCGAAAATAAGCTCCAAATTTATAACTTCCATATCAGATTTTGGATCGACTTTACCAGAAACATGAATCACATTCGGATCGGAAAATTCACGAACAATATGGCAAATCGCGTCAACTTCTCTTATATTTGCTAAAAATTTATTTCCCAAACCTTCTCCTTTATGCGCGCCAGAAACTAAACCCGCGATATCTACAAATTTTATCGTTGCAGGAATAATTTTCGCCGATTTAGAAATAACCGCTAATTTTTCCAACCGCGCGTCAGGCGCATTAACAATGCCGACATTAGGATCAATCGTGCAAAATGGAAAATTAGAAGCGTCAACTTGTTTTTTTGTTATCGCTTTAAAAAGCGTAGACTTGCCGACATTTGGAAGTCCTACTATTCCTATTGATAAGCCCATATCAACAAAACAAAAAATCAATAAAACAAAAAATCAAAATTATATTGTTTTGTCGCTTTATTGCTTTTTTGCTTTTTTGAGTATATCCTATTTAAAAACTTTTATCAATATGGTATAATATTATCAATAAAAAAATTTCTAATTTTTCGTTATGTTTTTTTATAGATATAAAAAAATTATACATTTTTTACTGCTTGCCGCAATTATTGCGGCAGGAGCGGAATCATATTTTTATCTTACCTCAAAAACCTCGCTTTCAGAAATTGTTATAACTAACCCATGTAAAAAATCCGCCATAAATGGAGTTGTAAAAATATCAGCCAAAACTGCGGGGATCGCGAATAATGTAAAATTCGAATTAAAGAACGATAAAAATGAAAACATTAAAGAGCTTTTAGCATACTACGAAACGGAAAATAACGAGTGGATTTATTATTTGAATAGTTTAGAATTATTAGACGGCTCGTATTCGCTTAATGCCGTCGCCAGCGAAGACAAAATTAAAAAAGAAAATTCATTAACTATAAAAATAGAAAATGGCTTGGATGAAGATATAATAGCTTACGAATCAAAAAAACAAACTGATAAACCTCAAGAAATTACTGCAAAGCTTATTCCTTTAAAACAAGTTGCGGAAAAAAATTCGTCAACAACTGAAACCGCGCCCAAACTTGAACCCGCAAAAACTGATAAAGAAAAAAATTCTGAAAATAACGACAATTCTGAAAAAATAGCTTCAGCTGTGCTTAAAGCTTTATCTAATTTATACGATACGATAAGCGATGTCTCGACCTCAACAAACAATGGAGAATCGACTCAAGGGAAAATAGCTGGAGCGTCTCAAGAAAATCAAGAAACAATAAACCAACAAAATAATGGACCATCTTCTCAAAATACTGCGGAGGATAAAAACGCGTTGCTTGAAAATCTTGACGGCAAAATATCTAACAGCGAAAAAACAAATAATTCCATTAACCCTCCTGAAAATAATTGGTTCAAATACAACTTAAAAATTATTGGACTCGAAAATGGGGAAAAAATAAATGTTCCATATAACTTAAGCGCGAATTGCAATAATCCCTTAGATTCAATGGAATTTATATTGGATAATTTAGAAACTGATGAAATTGATTATGTTCTGAAAGCATCTAATAATTATGGATATTATACATATTGGACATATAAACTAAACAAAGATGTTATTAAAAAAGCGGATTATCTTCTATACGCGAAAGGAATAATAGACTGGCATTCGTATGAAAGCCCTGCGATTATTGTAAAAATCGAATAAAAAATTCTGCTATGCGAACAAATAATAAAATAATAAACCGCTATTATCAACTAAAAAAACAATACATCCATCATAAAGGTCAATGGTCGCTTTGGCAAAAAAGACATAAAACCGAGCTGGAAAAAGAAGAAATAATAATCGGCGCGATTTTAACCCAGCAAACAAATTGGAATAATGTTTCTATCGCGATTAAAAATTTAAAAACAGCAAACCTTTTATCATTAAAATCTATTTATAATAAATTTTTAAATACAGAAAACGCGCAAGAACTAATTCGTCCAGCTGGTTTCTATAAACAAAAAACTGAATACTTGCTAAATACTGTTCGATTTATTATTGAAGAATATAAAACATTAAAAAAAATGGAAAAAGCGCCATTAGAAAAATTGCGCGAAGAACTTTTGAAAATAAAAGGAATCGGCGAAGAAACTGCCGATTCTATTTTATTATACGCTCTTGAAAAACCCGTTTTCGTAATTGACGAATACACAAAACGGTTTTGCAAAAAACATAATCTATCTGATAAATTTTCTTATTCTCATCTTCAAAATCTATTCGAAAAAAGCATTCCAAAAGATTATAAACTGTATCAAGATTACCACGCTCTAATAGTAATCGATGGAAAACTATAGACATCGCGCTATGAAAACGCGATATGTCCATATATCAAAAAAATAATTTAAAATTTCACTATACATCCAAATTCTTCACATTTTTCGCATGCGTTTGGATAAAAGCTTTTCGCGGCATAACATCCGATCCCATTAAAATATCAAAAATTTTATCAGCTTCCTCCGCGTTTTCAATGTTTATTTTTTTCATAACGCGCGTCGCCGGATTCATAGTTGTTTCCCATAATTGTTCAGGGTTCATTTCTCCCAAACCTTTATATCTCTGTATATTAAAACCAAACTTATTTTCTCCCTCGCCCGCCATAGCTTCAATATCGGCGGATTCGCCTTCCGCGCTCTCTGCTTCTCCTTTCCCTTTTTTTACCGTGGCAGGAACACCGCCTATCTCTATTTTCGCTTTCTCTAATTCATCGTCAGTATATACATACCTTATCTGTTTTCCTTTTTGTATTTTATATAGAGGAGGTTTCGCGATATAAATATGCCCCTGTTCTATAAGCGATCTAAAATGTCTATAAAAAAATGTTAAAAGAAGCGTCCTGATATGCGCTCCGTCAACATCAGCATCAGTCATAAGAATTATTCTATTATATCGCAGTTTCGCAATATCAAACATCTCTCCTATATTCGTCCCTATTGCGATTATTAAAGTTTTAATCTCATTATTAGCAAGCATTTTATCTAACCGCGCTCGCTCGACATTTAAAATTTTTCCTCGAAGCGGGAGTATCGCTTGAAAATTTCTGTCGCGACCTTGTTTCGCGCTGCCGCCGGCAGAATCTCCCTCTACAATATAAAGTTCGCATTCCTCCGATTTTCTTGAGGAGCAATCCGCTAACTTACCAGGCAACGCTAATCCTTCAAGCGCGCCCTTTCGAAGAACCGTATCTCTTGCCGCGCGAGCGGCAAGTCTTGCTTTTGCGGCTAAAATACATTTCCCAATTATCCCTTCCGCGTCTTTTGGGTGCTCTTCTAAAAATGACGCGAATGTTGTTGAAAAAATATTATCTACAATCCCTTTTACTTCTGGATTTCCCAATTTTACCTTAGTCTGACCTTCGAATTGAGGATCTCCAACCTTAATGCTTATAATCGCAGTCAATCCTTCCCTCATATCTTCGCCTGTCAAATTTTGATCTTTTTCTTTAAGAAATCCTTGCGTTCTCGCATAACTATTTACTGTCCTTGTAAGCGCCGCCCTAAATCCCGCCAAATGCGTTCCTCCTTCGGTATTAAGCAAGTTATTCGTAAACGCAAAAACAGTTTCATTATATTCATCAGTATATTGAAGCGCTATTTCAACTTTTACATCATCTTGCTCTTTTTCAACATAAAAAATATTTTCATGCTTCGGCTCGCGATTATGGCTAATATGTTTTACATAAGAAGATATTCCTCCCTCAAAATAAAATTGATAAGCTCTAATCCGCGCGTCCGGAGTTCCCCCATTTTTTCCTTGCGCGTTTCCATCCTCTATTTCATCTTTTTCATACGCCTCATTATTTAATTTCAAATTTTTATTTGCATCCGATAATTCATCTTCCCGCTCATCAAACACGCTTATCTTAACACCTTTGGTCAAATATGCTTGCTGGCGCAAATGGTCTAAAATAATTTTTAATTTAAACTCCAAAGCAGAAAATATCTCTGGGTCAGGTTTAAATGTTATAATAGTCCCTCTTTTTTTACTCGCGCCGACTTTTTTAACTTTAGCTTTAGGCGCGCCTCTTTTGTATTCTTGAATATAAACATCTCCATCTCTATGAATTTCGGCTTTCGCCCATTCAGAAAGCGCGTTGACAACAGACGCTCCAACGCCATGAAGCCCGCTTGAAACTTTATATCCGCCATCGCCGAATTTTCCGCCGGCGTGAAGCACAGTCATAACTGTTTCTAAAGCGGATACTTTAGTTTTAGAATGAATATCAACAGGAATTCCTCGCCCATTATCATCAACGGAAACGCTTCCGTCTTTGTTTAATATCATTTTTATCTCATCGCAAAATCCCGCCATCGCCTCATCAATCGCGTTATCAACTATTTCCCAAATAAGGTGATGGAGTCCTAACTCACCCGTATTTCCAATATACATCCCAGGTCTTTTGCGCACAGCCTCCAAACCCTCAAGCACAGTAATCTGCTCCGCGCCATATTTATTTTTTACATTATCATTTTTTATCGTCATATATTTATTCAATAAACAAAAAAAATCTATTATGGGACTTATGCCGAATGGCGTTTTTGCGTCATTCTGAGGAGGAACGACGAAAAATCCCAGAGTTTTTTTCGCTTGACCACGGGATTATTCACCCGCTAAAGCGGGTTCGGAATGACGCGCTAAGCGTTTGGCGACACTCCCATTATTATTTTAGCATATCTAAAACTATCTGTCATCTTGACAAAGTTTGCTTTTTAAACTATTGTCTTTTCCCCATCCATAGAGTATAATAAGGCTAAACTTCTCATAATCCCTTTCCTGCTAAGTATGATAGAATATAATTTTCCATTAAACCCAATCTCAAACAAAGATCTTGAAAGAGGCTATTGGTTTGTCACCCATAAAATTTTCCTAAAAAGATTAGGCTATTCTTTTTTCATTCTATTTAATATACTCATAATATCCTTTAACGCATATAAAATAATAAACTTCTATACTGTAGAAGCGGAAAAACACGAACGCGAGATGCAAGAACTTTTTTCAATGCATATAGATTATGAACCGATTCATAAATCTAATCAACCGTCTCCTCCTCAAATTGGTCAAATTAAAATTCTATCAAGCGGGAGAAAGAATGATAAAGGAACTTACGATCTAATCGCCCAAATATACAACCCAAATGAAAAATTTAAAATAGAATTCGACTACCAATTTATTTGCAATAGCCAGAGTCTAATTTTAAAACACACATATGTATTGCCTGGGCAGAAAAAAATAATCGCGGATTTCGGACTGAATTTATTAAACCATAACAATAACGCCCAAGTAAAAATAATCAACCTGCAATATGAGCGGATATCCGCCCATGAAATCGCTGATCCTATAAGCTTTATCAATGATCGGCTAATTTTTGAAATAAAAAATGTGGAGATGAATAAAATAGAAGAGGCAAAAAATGTCTATAAAATCTCTTATGACTTTGAAAATAAAAGCGCGTATAATTACTGGGATTTAGGGCTTACTACTCTTTTATACAAAGATTCCGAAATCGTCGGCATTGATTATATTGCTCTTGAAAAATTTCAATCAGGAGAAAAAAAAGAAATAGAACTTACTTGGTATGAATATTTGCCTACGACAATAAAAGTATCCATAATACCTGAAGCTGATGTATTTGATAAAAATATTTATATGAAATTTGAAGGTAAACAAAAAGGGCTTGCGCCATAAAAATCTAAATAACATTTTAAAACACTCTAATGTTTTTTAAAAAACTCCTCTCTTATTTAAAAAAATTCGACTGGATAACGCTCATAATCGTTATTTTTTTTATTGCCTTAGGACTAATGAGCATTTATGGAATTTCTTTAGGAAGCGGAGAAAAAAATCTTTTAAGCTTTAAAAAACAAATTATATTCGCAATAATTGGCGTAATACTTATCTTTGCGATAAGCGTTATTGATTACAAAACGCTGAAAACATACGCAATTTGGATTTACGCGATGTCCGTAGCTCTTCTTGTTGTGGTGCTATCTCTTGGAAGAATTGTTCGCGGGACCAAAGGATGGTTTGATTTCTATGGTTTAAGATTCCAGCCTGTTGAACTTGCAAAAATAGCTCTAGTCATAATACTCGCAAAATATTTCAGTTCAAAAATTTACGAAATAAAAAAATTTTCCCAAATTATCGCGAGCGCGGCTATTACTTCTCTATGCATAATTCCAACTCTTTTCCAGCCTGATCTCGGCTCCGCCGCAATTCTCTTTTTTATTTGGCTGGGAATGCTCCTTTTATTTGGAATAAAAAAAAAATATTTTATTTTACTGATTATTATAATGGCGCTTTTCGTTGCGGCATCCTTTATTTTTTTAAAAGATTATCAAAAAGCGCGAATTTATACTTTTTTAGATCCATCCCGCGATCCATTAGGAAAAGGCTATAACATCACTCAATCTCTTATTGCTATAGGCTCAGGACAGCTGAAAGGGAAAGGGTTAGGTTCAGGCACTCAAACACAATTAAAATTTTTGCCTGAAACAAAAACTGATTTTATTTTTTCAGTAATTGCCGAGGAAATGGGGTTTGGAATAATTATTCTAATTTTTATCGGCTGGATCGCTATTCTTTATAGATTCCTGCGATTAGCAAAAATCGCTAATAATCCTTTCGCCAGTTTTCTTTCGCTCGGCATCTCTATACTTCTTTTTGTCCATTTTTTCATAAATGTAGCCGTAAGCATAGGAATATTGCCTGTTACGGGAATCCCATTGCCATTTATGAGTTATGGAGGGAGTTTTTTGATTATATGTTTTATATCCATAGGTATAATAGAAAGCATATACGCGCGAACAAAAATATCAACTCTCAATATTAAAACAAGCGACATATAAAATTATTACTGTTGACAAAAATTAAAATTAAACATATATGATAGGGGATAAATATTTAAGATTGCTTAGTTAAATAAATTCATCAACTAATTTATTTAATAACGGCATCTTAAAATCCCCTATATGACTAAAAAAATTTATAAAATTTTAGCGTCAATAATTCCTATTATTTTATTTTTTCCTCTAATGGCGGTGGCGCAAGATTCAGTAAAATCTATGGATGCATTGATTGACGATGTTGTTATAAAAAATACAGATTTAAGCGGAAAAATAAATTTTTTACCTGTGATCAGAAATAAAAATGTAAATGTAAAAATCGGATTAGGCGCCTGTTGGAATAATACCCCTTACGAAATTTCTGTTTTTGATGAAATTAGAAACTTAACAACTATCATAAATGGGACCGCGCCTGCGGAAAGAGATTGCAATGATTGGTTTAATAGCTCAACTGCCGTCCCGGCGCAATACACTATCGCTCATACAAAAAATTTTGCTGGACAATCAGTAATCTTTACTTACTCAGGTTTAATTCCTTATGCCCAACAATTAGAGATGCGCTTCTATGAAGAAATTTTTAGAGACGCGAGTTCCTCAAAATTGAATAATAAATATAAAGGATATGTGATGATTAGAGCCGAAAACAAGGGACAACTTTATTATATAAGCCCTGTAAGCAAAAAAGCCTACCATATCGTCATACCAAATCATACAAGACAGTTAATACTCGGCGCAGGCGTAGGAATAACAAATGAAAATATCGCAAAAATCCAGGTTGGAAGCGCGTGCCCGGCAACAATTCCGAATTGCGATTTCCCGTCAAAATATGATCAAAATTTCGCGAATAAATATAAAGGATATATTTTTCTGCAAACAGAGGAAAAAGGAGAGGCTTGGTATGTTAATCCAAAAGACGGCAAACGATACTATTTAGGAGCGCCTGAAAATGGATATAATATTTTAGCTTCAACGGCGATTGGCATAAGCGAAAAAGATTTCGCGGAATTGGAATTAGCGTACTAACGCATTAACGCCTTACATTCTTGCTATATTTTAAGAGTCAGACTCCAAAAGAGCCTGACTCTTGTTAATTAAAAACTTTGCTTCTCCCCCGCGCATACTAAATTCGCGCCATCGCGCCAACCGGTTTTTACGCCATTTTTTTCATAATAACATTCCCTTACTTTAAAATCAGCCTCGCTAAACATTTTTCTCAAACCCCATTTCGTAAAAGCGTGATGATATCGCACAACTCCTTTTCCGCTAAACGGCGGGAGCATAATGTCGCCAAAATCCATTCTGCCATATTTTCGCGAAGTTTTGTTCTCTATTCCGCGCAATTTCACATAATTGCAAAGAATATATTTCCTGTATTTATCTTGCCATAAATTCCAATTAGTCATTATCAAAATTCCTCCAGGTTTTAAAACACGCCCCATCTCAATCATCGCTTTTTTCCGCAATGCTTTTGAAGGAATATGGTGTAAAACAGCGATGCAAAAAATAATATCAAATTCATTTTCTCGAAATGGCAACTCTAAAACATCCCCAATTATAAAATTAGCTCTAATTTCTAATTTCTTTTTAGCTTCTTCTATCAATTTTTCGCTATTATCAATTCCAAAATAATTTAATTCTTTGTCGCTAAATAATTCTGAAAGCCTGCCATTGCCACAACCAACATCTAAAATCCTCATCCCATTTTTTGCGTATTTATCCGCTAAATTTTTTATTTCTTCCCAATTATAAAAACGGGTCTTTGAAAATTCCTCAGCGCAAATATTGTAATTATCCTTTACTTGTTGTAAGATAGATTGAACTAAACTATATTTCATACAAAATATAAATTAAATTTTTTATGATCCCCGCTCTCCTAAAACTATCTCCAAAAACGCCACAGCAACTCTCGGAAGCAAAGCGAAAATTAGCGGCTAAATTCAAAATTCCTATTCCGACAAACTCTCTTCTTATTAAAGAATACCGCAAATATATAAAAAAAGCAAAAATAAACTCCGATAAAGAACTTTTAAAAATTCTTAAACGACGGGGCGTAAGAACAGGCTCAGGAGTCGCTCCTGTGGCTATACTTACAAAACCTTATCTATGTCCGGGTAAATGTTTTTATTGTCCAAATGAAAAAGGAATGCCTAAAAGCTACCTGTCGAACGAACCCGCTGTGATGCGCGCGATTCTAAATTCTTTCGATCCATATAAACAAATACATGCAAGACTCGCCGCATTAGAGGCTAACGGGCACCCGACTGATAAAATAGAAATAATAATTATGGGCGGCACATGGTCATATTTGCCAAAAAATTATCAAACTTATTATATTATCAACTGCTTTAAAGCATGCAATGAGTTTAATCGCTCCTTTTTTGATGAAAGAGCTATGGCGGGGTTATCCAATATCCAGCCTATCAATATTAGCCGACTGCGCAAAAAAAACAAACAACAACTTCTTAAAAAACTCCAATCCCAAAATGAAAAATCCGCCCATCGAATAGTAGGGCTCACATTAGAAACTCGTCCTGATTATATAAATATTGACGAAATAAAACGAATGCGAGAACTCGGATGCACAAGAGTAGAACTTGGAGCGCAAGCTATCGATGATAAAATATTATCATTAAATAAACGAGGGCATGGCGTAAAAGAAATAATAAATGCCACAAAACTGCTTCGCGAAGCGGGATTTAAAATATGCTACCATATGATGGTAAATTTGCCTGGTTCGACTCTGAAAAAAGATTTTGAAATGTTTAAAAAATTATTCTCTATTTCTGATTTTCAGCCAGACCAAATAAAAATTTATCCTTGTGTTGTCACAAAAAACGCTTCGCTATATAAATGGTATAAAAACGGAAAATATATCCCTTACACTGAAAAACAGCTTGTCGAGCTCTTGATAAAAATAAAAACTATCATTCCAAAATGGGTTAGAGTGATAAGAGTGATAAGAGATATCCCCTCTTCCTCCATAGAAGCCGGCAATAAAATTTCAAATCTGCGGGAAAATCTTGGTAAAATTATGAATAAACGAAAAATTTCCTGCCAATGCATAAGATGCCGCGAGATAGGAAAATTAAAAATTCAAAGCGCGAGACTTAAAATTATAAAATACAAAGCCGCGGATGGGATAGAATACTTTTTATCTTACGAAGATTTTAAACAAAATAAAATAATCGCGTTTCTTCGCCTGCGCCTGCCTTATAGTTCCCTCCCATTGGATGAGAACGCTAAAGCAAAATTTTCTATAACACACTCAGCCGTAATACGCGAAGTCCATACTTATGGTCCCGCGGTAAAAATTTCAAAAAAAGAGAGTCAAGCCGCGCAACATATCGGATTTGGGAAAAAACTAATCAAAAAAGCGGAAGTAATCGCGCAAAAAAACGGATATAAAAAAATCGCCGTTATTTCCGGCGTAGGCGCGCGCGGCTATTATCGCAAACTGGGTTATCGGCTAAAAAATACTTATATGATTAAAAAAAACCATCAGGTCATCCTAAATCCTGATGGCATAAAAAGTAAATATTTGTCAATAAACAATGTATAACTATATGCTACCTGCCTGCGCAGACAGAATACAATCTATTTTTTACTTGACATATAATGTTAAATAAAAATATTAGCACGCAATAAATTTTAAAACCAAAACTTTTCTGATAAGGGAAAACTATATTCTTTTTCATATTGATAAGATATAGCTCTCCATTCATTTCTACTTTACTAAAACGCCCCTTACTTTCAAGAAATTTTATATCCATTTTTTTTTCTGTTTCAATTACTTTAATTTCTTTATTCTTTATTATTCCAAACCAACTTTTACCAAACAATCCTACGGAAAAAATAATAATCCCTTCTTTCAAACGAATTGTTGTTATTTCATATTCCCTTATAGGAATAAGAAAATTTCCGCAAGCCTTTCTAATTGATTCCAAAATATCACTTTTCTTGTCTTTCTTAATCATATCCCCCTCCTCATTATAAAAAAAGAACAAAATACCACTACTCAATACTCTATTTTTATTGTATCTATTATTTTTAAACAAGTCAACATAAAGTGGACAAATTGTGGATAACCTTTAAAACTTATCTATATCCCCTATAATTTTTTATCCACAGCCAAATATTGTCCGATAAACATCAATAAAATTCCGTTAAAATAAGCCTAAAATTAAAAGATAATTATCCACATACGAATAATTGACCATAATCAAAAAAAATGATATACTACTAACATAATCAATGTTCTTTCTGAAAAAAAATTCTTGACTATTTTTAAAAAATTTAGAAAAATAAACATAAGAAAGGTATAAAAAATAAATTTATTAAAACTAAATTTATAAAATACCAAAAAATAGTTAAGAAAAAAAGTCCTAAAAAAACTTGAAAACAAACTCTTCATAAGTCTATATAAAAATATATTAGGCTTATGAGGTGAGTTCAAGTTTACAATGGACGCCGAACACGGCCTATAAAATTTATATTATTTATATAATAAAAGAGGCGCCAGTACGGCGTCCTTTTAATTATGGACATCGCACTATGAAAGCGCGCTTAACAACTAAGAAAAATTGATGAGTAACGAAGTTTTGCAAGTTTTAGGAAAACCGCAGATGTATCAGCAGATACGAAGAATATTTTCCTAAAATTAAAAACAAGCTAATCGCAATTTTTATAGTTTATGGAGCGCGAAGTCATAGTGTGTCTATAGCCAATCATTTTTTACGGGACTGTCGCCGAATGCTCCTTTAGTCATAAATTTCCAGATTTCGAGGCATAATTTTTCAAACAAATTTTGCGGTTTAGCCTAAGCTAAGCCAATAAATTTTTTGGAAAATTTGACCGAAATATGGGAATTTAGGACAAAGAG
>JAZDNE010000081.1:0-4015 GCA_043800235.1 bacterium
AGCGCTCAAAAGAGAAACATCTTGCGCGTATTTTAATGCGAAAATTTTATCCCTCGTTTTTGCCGCTTCTTCATATCGCGCCGCCTCGGCTAATATATTCATATCCTTTTCTAATTTTCTAATAACTCCTTTTTTCTTCCCATTTAGCACGGCTTCAATACGCCTGATATTTTTCATATAATCTTCCTTAGTTATCGCGCCGATGTATGGTCCGGGACATAGTCCTATATGAAAATCGAGGCATTTTTTCTCGCTTTTCTCTTTCGAAGAATGGAACGGAAAAATTTTTTTCAAAATTTTTATCGCCTCTCGCGCTGATTTCGCAGATGTATACGGTCCATAAGCCTTCTTAACTTCATAATCCAGCTTTTCAGTAGGTCTCATAACTAAAACACGCGGAAATTCTTCCTTTGTTATAACAATGTTTACAAATGTCTTATCGTCTTTCGCGCGAACATTAAAAGGCGGCAAATATTTTTTTATTTCATTCGCTTCTAAAATCAAAGCCTCCAACACGGAATCAGTTTTTCTAATTTTCACATCCGCTATTCTATTAACCAGTACTCCAGTCTTTCCGTTTCCCCCATAAGTGGTTTTATGAAAATACGAACCCACCCGCGCCCGCAAAGACGCGGCTTTACCTATATATAATAATTCCCTATGCGCATCATAAAAATAATAAACCCCCGGTTCTTTCGGAAGCTCTTTTATTTTTTTTTGCAAATCAATCATAAGCTTGTTTTCTTATGTACATGTATGGGCGAAGAAATTTTTCATTTTGAATTACATTTTGCACTTTGCATTTTTCATTTTGAATTCAGCTATACTACTCCTGCGGGATTCTTCATTTCGCTCTGCCATGCGGCGAAGCTTCATTCAGAATGACATTCAAAAACTTGCCCGTATATGAATTTTCATATTTAGCCACTTCTTCCGGCGTTCCGCAAGCCACAACCCATCCTCCCTCATCTCCCCCTTCCGGACCCAAATCAATTATCCAATCCGCTTGTTTTATAACATCCATATTATGCTCTATTACTATCACAGAATTTCCCGCGTCAACAAGCCGTTGCAATACATCAAGAAGTTTGCTTATATCATCAAAATGAAGCCCAGTCGTCGGTTCATCTAAAATATATAAAGTTTTACCTGTCGCTCTTTTCGCAAGTTCAGACGCTAATTTAATTCTTTGAGCTTCTCCTCCTGATAAAGTTGTCGCCGCCTGTCCTAAACGGATGTATCCAAGCCCCACTTCATTTAATGTTTTTAATTTATCTCCAATCTGCGGAATGTCCGCAAAAAATACCATCGCCTCTTCCACCGGCATTTCTAAAACCTCCGAAATATTTTTATTTTTATATTTAATTTCCAAAGTTTCTAAATTATATCTTTTACCTTTGCAAACATCGCAGGGGAGATATACATCAGGCATAAACTGCATTTCAATTCGCAAAAAACCGTCTCCGCCGCAATTATCGCATCTCCCGCCTGAAACATTGAAGCTAAATCTGCCAACGCCATATCCCCTTGCTCTTGCCAATTTTGTTTTTGCGAATAATTCTCTGATATCCGTAAAAAATCCGACATAAGTAGCAGGATTAGAACGAGGAGTTCTTCCTATTGGAGACTGATCGATATTTATAACTTTATCTAAATAATCCATTCCTTTAATTTCTTTATAACTGCCCGGCTTTTCCATATTTCTATGATATTTCCGGGCAAGCGCTTTATATAAAATATCGCTAACTAAAGAGGATTTCCCCGATCCTGAAACGCCGGTAACCAAAGTAAATGTTTTTAAAGGAAACTCTGCCTTTATATTTTTCAAATTATGCTCTGACGCGCCGATAACAGCAAGAAATTCTTTATTTTTAATAGATCTTCGTTTTTTAGGAATTTCAATTTTTTTTTCTCCTGAAAGATATTTTCCTGTGATTGATTTTTTATTTTTTATTATATCTTCTATACTCCCCTTTGCCACAATTTCGCCGCCTCGTTCGCCGGCTAATGGACCAATATCAACCAAAAAATCCGCTTCTCTCATCGTTTCTTCGTCATGCTCTATCACAATCAAAGTATTTCCTAAATTTTTAAGATATATTAAAGTATCCAATAATTTTTTATTATCTCTCGCATGAAGACCTATCGAAGGCTCGTCAAGGACATACAAAACTCCAACCAAAGCTGAACCGATTTGAGAAGCGAGTCTTATTCTTTGAGCTTCTCCTCCCGCCAAAGTGCTTGCTGTTCTATCTAATGTCAAATAACCTAACCCCACATTTTTCAAAAATCCCAATCTATTTTTTATCTCTTTTAAAATTTTATCCGCGATAAGATGCTCTTTTTTAGTAAGCATTACTGGAATAGAAATCCCTCCTATTTGAGAACATTTGTTTTCTTCAATTCCTCTCTTTATTATTAAAAAACTGGCAGAGGATGTTTCGTCATCGCATAACTTCCCGAACCATTCAACAGCTTTATTAACATTCATTGCCGAAATCTCCGCGATATTTTTTTCGCATATTTTAACAAATAATGTTTCTTTTTTATAACGGCTTCCTTTGCACATTGAGCAAGGTTTTGTTTCCATATATTTTTCAACTTCTCCCCTCACCGCGTCAGATTCAGTTTTAAAATATCTATCTTTTAAATGATTTACTATTCCGTTGAATTTTATAAAAAAAATATTCGGACTTGATTTTGAATAATATTTAACCCTAAGAGGAATTCCGTTTTCTGGTCCGTATAACAATAAATTTTTCTCATACTCTTTTAAATTCTTTATCGGCGTATGAGCATCAATGCGATATTCCTCGGCAACCGCTTTTAAAAGCGCGCCCCAATAATTATTTTGAGAATAACTCCATGGCATAATTCCGCCTTGCGCGATAGTTTTAGTTTCATCAGGCATCACAGCTTTAGCGCTTATCTCTTTTTTTGTCCCTAATCCGTTGCATTCAGGACAAGCTCCATAAGGGCTGTTAAATGAAAAAAATCTTGGTTCTAATTCAGGAAAATTATAACTGCATTTTGGACAAGAAAGATTTTGATTAAAATATAATTCTTTATATTTTTCTGTCATTTCGTTTCCCTTTTCGCGCTGTTTCGCGCTTTTTACAATCGCAATTCCTTTGCTTAAAGAAAGCGCCGCCTCAAAATCCTCAAAAATTCTCGAAATATTTTCGGAATTAACAATAATTTCATCAATTAAAATTTCAATGTTATGAGCCTTGTATCTTGATAATTTTATTTTTTCGCTCTCTTCTAAATTAAAAATTTTGCCATTAACTCTCGCTTTACTATATCCTTTTTCATAAATATTTTTTAAAAGTGTTGAATATTCTCCTTTTTTGCCTCTCACAATCGGCGAAAAAATTTGTATCTTTACTTCTTTAAGTCGCGGTTCTGCCAAATCAAGGACTTTTTCAACCATCTGTTCAATGCTCATCTTGGTTATCGGCATCCCGCAGTTCGGACAATAAGGAACGCCTATTTTTGCATACAATAATCTTAAATAATCCTGAATTTCCGTAACAGTCCCCACAGTCGACCGCGGATTATGAGACGCGGATTTTTGATCAATTGAAATAGCAGGCGAAAGCCCTTCTATATAATCAACATCAGGTTTTTCCATTTGACCTAAAAATTGGCGCGCGTAAGAAGAAAGACTTTCTAAATACCGCCTCTGAGATTCAGCAAAAATCGTATCAAAAGCCAGCGTGGATTTTCCGGATCCCGAAATTCCAGTAAACACGATGAATTTATCCCGCGGAAGCTCCAAATCAATATTCTTCAAATTATGCTCCCGCGCGCCTTTTATGATAATTTTGTCTATCGGCATATACGCTGCTGACTTGTTATTCGTTATTAGGGACTGTCGCCGAATGCTCCTTTAGTCATAAATTTCCAGATTTCGAGGCATAATTTTTCAAACAAATTTTGCGGTTTAGCCTAAGCTAAGCCAAAAAATTTTTTGGAAAATTTGACCGAAATATGGGAATTTAGGACAAAGAGG